>JBIJDE010000272.1:0-6395 GCA_044344305.1 Armatimonadota bacterium | reverse complement strand
GCATTAAGCGTGCCATTCCACTAACTCGTTCGCAAACAATTGGATTCCGCTTATGAGGCATTGCGGAGGAACCACGTTGACCAGCCTGGAATGATTCTTCGACTTCTAAAATATCAGTTCGTTGCAAATTGCGTATTTCAGTTGAGAACTGCTCTAAGCTACCAGCAAGAATTGCTAATGCACTTAAAAACTCCGCATGTCGGTCACGTTGCAAAACCTGAGTAGCACATGGTGAAGGTTCTAACTGTAATTTTTCCGCCACCATTTCTTCAACACGTGGGTCTACATTAGCAAAGGTTCCAACTGCACCTGATATTTTACAGGCAGATATTGCGTCTATCGCACGTACGAACATTTCGCGGCGACGGCGTAATTCACCAAGCCAAACACATAATTTATGCCCAAAAGTTATTGGTTCTGCATGGACACCATGACTTCTGCCTATCATGTATGTCCATTTATGTTCTTTAGCGCGTTCAACAATTGCTGCATCTAATGCATCAATTTCAGTTAGTATCATTAACGCCGATTTTCGCATCAACAATACTAAAGCGGTATCTTCAATATCATAAGATGTTACACCGTAATGTAACCATTTTTTTTCTTCACCTAAATGTTCATATACAGCATGAAGAAATGCAATCAAGTCATGTCTGGTTTTTCCTTTTGATTTCTGGTCATTCTCTTTACCAGGAGTCTCACCTTCTAACTCTATAGCTCGTTGAGCATCAACTTTAGCATTCTTTCTTAGCTTTTCAGCAGCATCTCTGGGAACGACACCTAATTCTGCCCATGCTTCTGCAATTAATAATTCAACTTCTAACCAGGTATCATATCTGCTCTGGGCTTCCCAAATGGCACGCATTTCTGGATAACTGTATCTTTCGATCATTAGTTTATAACCTTCAATAAAAATTACCGCAGTAATAATGCGGCATTATCTATATTCAATAATTACTATAATTTTCCTGCTTGATTATTTTTATTCATAACAAAATCATCAATCTCAACTTTTTAATTGCTAACATTAGCTTCAGATGATAAAATTAATCAGCACATGCTTTAAATGTGAAATTATATAAAACGGAACATATAAAAGTGGATTCAACTATATTATTCTTCAGTGCTTTAATATGCAGTTATATTCTCGGTTCACTTCCTTTTGGATTGTGGGTTGGATTGATATGGAAAGGCGTTGATATAAGGAACTTGGGTAGTAAAAATATCGGTGCTACTAATGTCTTACGAATACTCGGACCAGGTCCAGGTATTACTGTATTTATTTTAGATATATTAAAAGGATCTATTTTTATATGGATTTATGAACTGCTTGCAAGAGATGCTCCATTCGGTAATAAAGCAATAATCGGTGTATCAGCAATAATCGGTGTATCAGCAATAATCGGTCACACTTTTTCATTGTTTTTAAAATTTAAAGGTGGAAAAGGCGTCGCCACAACATTAGGAGTTCTTATTGGGCTAAATCCTATTGTTGCGGCATGTGGTTTTGGGTCATGGCTGATTGTTGTTTTACTAACGCGTTATGTAAGCCTTGCTTCTCTTGTTGCAGGTGTTATTTTGCCTATAGCTTTTTGGTTCTTTTCAAAAAATGAAAATGAACGATTATGGACAGTAACCATTTTTATCCTTATTGCAATTTTTGTAACTATTAAACATAAAACAAACATTCAAAGATTAATTGCTGGTACCGAATCGAAGTTTGGCAAAAAAACAGAAGAAAGTGAGGAAAATCAGCAATGAAAACAACAGTTATTGGTGCAGGAGCATGGGGAACTACTCTGGCATCACTGCTGGCAGGCAAAAGCAATGATGTAGTCATCTGGGCATTGGAAAAAGAGTTAGTAGACTCAATAAATAACCATCATGAAAACACTCTCTATTTAAAGAATATTTCATTACCAGAAAATCTTCTCGCTACAAATGATTTTTCAAATGCAGTAGATGGAACTGACTTATTGTTATTTGCTGTTCCCAGCCAATGGATGCGTTCTACCTGTAGATTATTTGCGAAATCCGTATCAACTAATATTCCTGTGATTACAGTAACTAAAGGACTGGAAATATCTACCGGAACTCGGATGAGTGAAATAATTAAAGAAGAATTACCTGGCATTACAAATATTGCTGCTTTAAGTGGTCCTAATCTTGCGCCAGAAATCGCATTGAAAAAACCTGCTGCAACTGTAATTGCATCTGCTGATGTAGATTTTGCTATGCAATTACAAGAACATTTTCAAACAGAATATTTCCGCCCATATACAAGTAATGATATTATTGGTTTAGAAATATGCGGAGCAGTGAAGAATGTAATTGCTATTGCTGCAGGAATATGTGAAGGTTTAGGGTTTGGCGACAATACTAAAGCTGCACTATTAACCCGCGCTGCCACTGAAATATGCAGGCTTGTAAAGAAATTAGGCGGAAGAGCAGAAACAGTATATGGATTATCAGGAATTGGCGATATAATGGCAACTTGTTCATCACCAATGAGTCGCAATCACCGTGTTGGTCTAACTGTTGGAAAAGGTGAAAGCTACTTATCAGCGTTAGGAAATAGTGGTCAAGTCGCTGAAGGTGTACCTACTACTGAAGCCGTCGTAAAATTAGCACGTAATATTGATGTTGTAATGCCAATTTGTGAAGAAGTTTACGCAATGCTATTTGAAAATAAACCAGCACAAGACTCTTTTAAATCACTGATGTCACGTAATAGAGGCAAAGAATATGAGTGGACAGTTTAATAATGAATAATAAACCAAATAAGCAAGTCTTGTGGATTTTCGGGATTATAACAATATTTTGTCTTGCAATGGCTGGTGTTAATCACTTTTTGGACGTTAAAAAAGTTAAAGAGTGGCAAGACAAAAATAGTGTAACACTATCAATTCAAGTAAATAAAAAAGATGAAATCCACACCGCTGAAATTTTACAATTAGTTATTAAAAGACTTGAAAAAATGAAGATGACAAATGTCATAACAAGTGTGAATGGCAATGTCATAACTATAACTGTCGGTGGAGTTACCGAAAAAGATAGGTTGCAAAGTTTTATAGCTTCGCGAGCCAAGTGTTTTATTGGTGCATTAAAAAATGATGATGTAGCTATTTTAATTGGTGCAAACGGAACAGAATTTTTTAATGTTAAAACAAAAAGAACCATCTTAAATGATGAAATAGTTAATTATTCCAAAATAGTAGTTCCTGCTGAAAACTTATCATTTTCATCAAGCATTAACAAAACAAAGTCTGGTTATGATATACCAGTTTCAGTGACTCCAAGAACACAATCAGCACAATTCAGTAGATACCTTTTAGAACATCAAGGAGAGTATCTGCTATATTTTGTTGACGATAAATTAATTGCAACACAAGAAATAACTCCGACATCTGTACAGGCTTTGATTCCAATGCCAAGAAGTGACGGAATTAAAACACAGGAAGAGTACAGAATTAAAACAGTTGTACAAGCGGTACAATTATTATATCCATATCCTGCAGATGTAACTCTGCAATCTATAACTACTAAACAATAACTTTTGGGTCTAATACATCCAGAATATGAAACAAATAAGGAAGGTGTTATCGTGGCATTTTTAGCCTCATTTTTTGATAGTACAAAACGAGAAGTCCAACGCGCATGGAAAACTGTAAACATAATAAATAGCATGCGACCTAAAATAGAATCATTATCTGACATTGAACTTCGTGAAAAAACGATTGAATTTAAACAGCAGCTAAAAAGTGGTAAATTATTAAATGATATCCTCCCCGAAGCATTTGCTGTTGTCCGGGAAGCATCTTGGCGTGTATTAGGTAAACGTCAGTATCGTTTCTGGATAAAAAAAATCGCATCTGATGAAGGTAATCCAAATATTAATCTTGAAATTGTCTGCAAAGAAAGCGAGAAAGAAGATTTAATAAATAGATTAAAATCAGAAGGTAGAGAATTTACCATTGATAAATATATGGAACCATTCGATGTTCAGATGATTTGCGGTATTATGCTCCATAAAGGCATGATTTCTGAAATGAAAACCGGTGAGGGTAAAACCCTTGTTGCAACTGCTCCTTTATATTTAAATGCTCTTACAGAACGTGGTGTCTTGTTAGTAACAACCAACGACTTTCTTGTGCGATATCAAGGCACAATGATGGGAGAGTTATTCTATTTCCTTGGAATGAGTACTGGAATTACCCAATCAGGTCGGGTTGACGGTAAATTACCGGCATTTATCTTTAATCCTGATTATATTGAACCTGATGGCTTGCCAAAAATGGAGCCTGTTTCACGTACAGAGGCATACCAGGCAGACATTACATATACCAGTAACAATGAAGTCGGATTTGATTATCTTCGCGACAATATGGAGATGGATATTCGTGGTATACGACTGCGCGATTTACATTATGCCATTGTAGACGAAGTAGACTCAATTCTTGTTGATGAAGCCCGAACGCCATTAATAATAAGTGGTCCCGGCCAGAAACCGAGTGAAAATTATGTAAAAGTCGACAAAGTTATTAAAACTCTGAAAGCAGAAATTGATTACATAATCGATGAAAAATCCAAAAATGCTTCTTTAACTGAAGATGGACTCAGAAAAGTAGAACGTGGATTAGCCGTAACAAACTTAACTGAACCAGAAAACTTGGAACTATATATCCATGTGCAATCAGCAATGAAAGCAAACGCTTGTTACATACATGACAAAGATTACATCGTGTCAAATGGTGAAGTTATAATTATCGACGAATTTACTGGTCGTCAGATGTATGGTCGCAGATATTCCGAAGGCTTGCACCAGGCAATTGAAGCTAAAGAAGGAGTTAAAGTCGAAAGAGAAAGTCAAACTTTAGCTACAATTACCTTCCAAAACTTCTTCTTATTGTTTGAAAAATTGGCAGGTATGACCGGTACTGCAAAAACTGAAGAGCAGGAATTTATTAAAATATATGGATTACCAGCAGCAGTAATACCAACTCATCGTCCTATTTCGCGAAAAGATTTTCCGGATGTAGTTTATAAAACAGAGGAAGCAAAGTTACGTGGAATTGTAGGCGAAATATTACTTTGCGAAAGTAGACGTCAGCCTGCACTTGTGGGAACACGTTCGATTGAATTTTCAGAAAGATTGAGCAATCGCCTTAAAACAGATATGCTTCGGGCTTATACCCTTGCTTCTGTTTTATACAGGAATTTACTTGAGTTAAAGAATGTTACTGAAAAACAAAAAACTGAATTTATGACAGTATTAAAATTACGATCTCAAGATGTTAGGAAAGAAAAAGAGCATCTTGAAAAATCGATTGAAAAATTAGAACTATATTCAAATCAAAAAGCAATGCGATTAGTTCAACCTGAAGAAATCCGCCAATTAGAAACTCGTCGAGATCGAGCAATAGATCTTGATGGTGAAATACAAGTTCTAATAGGAAAAGTACAATCAGGTGGCAATTTAAGCGAAAATGAGGCACGTAGATTAGCTGAGATTATTTGTTTCCAACGTTTGGAAGATGTTCGTACTGACAAGTTAGCTAAATTAATGGAAGCATCTGGATTGCCACCGCAGGCTGATAATCCAGAAAACGTAGCTAAATTGGCCGAAATTATTGAATTAACAAGTGACTTGGATAGATTGCAAACTTTATTAATGAAAGGTGTTACTCATAAAGTATTAAATGCAAAATATCATGAACAAGAAGCTCAAATCATTGCCCAAGCTGGTAGAAGTGGTGCTATTACAATTGCTACAAATATGGCTGGTCGTGGTGTCGATATTATGTTAGGCGGAAATCCTGAAGGTATTGTTGAAGATGTATTAAAAGAATGGGATATGTTGCCTGATGCAGTTACCGAAGAAATACTTGAAAAAGCTATGCAAGAAGCTCGGGAAAGATGTTTAAAAGATCGTGAGTTAGTAGTTTCTTTAGGTGGGCTTGCCATTATTGGTACAGAACGACATGAAAGCCGAAGAATTGACAACCAGTTGCGTGGTCGTTCCGGTCGTCAAGGCGATCCTGGACAATCACGATTTTATGTATCTATGCAAGATGAATTAATGCGACTATTCGGGCCTGAAAGATTTGACTTTTTATTGCGAAGTTGGGACGAAAGCGAACCTATAGCTGCAAAAATGATTAGTAACCGAATAGAAGTAGCACAAAAGAAAGTAGAATCTCATAACTTTGAATCTCGCCAGCATGTTGTGAAATATGACGAAGTAATGAAACAACAACGCAAAATAGTTTATGAGCAACGTCGAAAGGTTCTGGAAGGTGCAAACATTAAAGATTCTGTGGTTAATGCGATAAAATTAGCTGTTAATAAACGTGTCATGAAATTTGTAGGTGACCATCCAAATAAAGCAGATTGGG
>JBIJDE010000271.1:0-6417 GCA_044344305.1 Armatimonadota bacterium | reverse complement strand
GCTGGAAGCCCGACAAAGTTACGAAAATGAAATCTCACGACAGGCAGTGGCATGAGCTTAAGTTGTGTCCAAACAATCAGGCGCGGCACAACATCAAATGAAGCTAATAAATATTTAGCAAAAAATGGTGTTTTCTGGTTAAAAGAAAGTTTTGATAGATTTATTAGAAATGAAGAACATTTTACAAATGAAATTAAATACATTGAAAATAATCCCGTAAAAGCCGGATTATGTAACCTACCCCAAGATTGGACATGGAGTAGCGCAAAAGTTAACTTTGATAAAACGAATAATTTCAAACCAATAAATGAAATAGTATTTGACCCTCCACAACCCAAATATATCCGTAAAAATAGATTATAAAACTGGTAACTTTATTATTATTAAATTTAAAAAATACTTTCTTTTTGTTAGTGCCACTGAATTTATAACGGGAGGCAGGCAAGATGCCTGCGGTTCAATATCTTTGAATTTTTAAATACAGATAGATAAAAATTAACAGCTTCTTCAGCCTGATTATCAAACCATAAAAACGGTGTTATTTTTTGCATAGCATTATCTCCTTTACTCTACCTTAGCCGTTCCCATGTATAATGGGTTGATACGGCTTTCAGTAGGAATATCGCCAACTATGGAGGTTTTTCTATTTGCCCAGTATGAACGCATGATTGTTTTTGTTCCTGTTGGGTCGCCATATAGAATTCCGAAATCTATTGGATAATTTTGACCTCGTACCGGCTTAAATCCTATAGATGATATGGGTATAGCCGCCTCCAGTGAGTAACCATCTGGAGTTGTTTTGACAGCAATTTTAGCATCTGTCATCAGCAATACGCGTTCATAATCTTCAAATTGACCGGGAGAGGTAAACTTTAATGGTGTTGCCGGTCCGCCGTCTGCTATCTTCTGATTTAATATCACTGCCGGTTTACCCTGAAAAGGCGCGAATAAGAGGCGCATATCACCTTTGCCGGCTTTACGTTTAGGGTCAGCATCCGGTGTGGTACACAACATCAAATCTGTCAGGTCACCGGTTTTAAATAAATATGGCCAGTCAGCACCGGTATTAAGGAAAGGCGAATCATCTGCAATGCGATAAGCGACATACAGATAATTATCATCATAAGCGGAAATAGCCTTTCCACCGCGTCCCGGACCTGAAGGAATAGAAACGGCCTGTGAAAAGTCCCATTCACCCAATGCGCCGTCTATCTGTATCGGCACCGTGACCCGGCGAATAACAGCAGATGTCACATCGCTACCATTTAATTTCTGATAGTCAGCCAATGCCTGGGTAGAGTTTTTAACATCAGTATCCGTAATTACCACATCCATTCGCGACCGTTTAATAGTATCTAATCCCTTCACTTCCCATATTCTGCCGTCACTGTCGCCACCCATCAGATAAATTTTCTTTGTCTTTGGATGTTGCATGATAAAACCGGAAAAACCTTCTGGGTTCAGATTATTTGAATCCTGCGGATAGCCACGGCGATTATCATGGCAAAACTCGTGAACAAACAGCCCATCTTCATTAAGCATATTATAGTTGCCATAATAACCATTCACAGTAACCAATTCACCGCCTTTTTCCGGGCCAGTTTGAATAAAGCCTATAAACTTTTGTGCTCCACGGATTTCACCGGTTTTTGTTAAAGGTGCGTTAACATCCATACCTATTCCAGCTTTGAAACGCCATAAAAGTTTGCCATCCGGCGTATAACAACCGATACCATTCCGACGCATGTCATTATTGTAATAACCTTCATTAGTTTCCAAAGTATAGCATCGCGTAAGTGCTTTGTTCCAATTTACACCACCCCATAGATTCTCTTTCGGTTGAAAAGCAGGGGCAACTTCATGGGGTTTGTGCCATATTGGCAATCCATCGCGCCATTCTTTAATACCTACACGCGCTGTCCCTATTTCAAACGCAAGATCATCACCCATATTAGTACCCCAGTTCATATCAATGCTGCTGCGTTTTTCTATTGATTCTATTTCATTAGCCTGCATGAATCCATCATGGTTCAGGTCATACCAGAAACAAGTCCACGCCCATGGATTGGGTTTGCGTTGAATCGGCCATCCGGCTGCGCGTTCCATATTCACAGCGGCATATATTGGTACAGCATGGTCGCCAATCATTTCCCAAACACTGGTAGACGAGAAGAGAAATGTACGGCCATTAACATGACGGACACGAAGTGAATAACCCATGTATCCATTACTTGATGCCGGTTGAATACCATTGTATCCCGGACGTAAAAAAGTGCTGTCAAGTTTTGCAGTATGTTTATCATAATCCACTATCCAACGTGTATTATGAATATATACATATTCAGGATTTTCAGGGTCCGCGCTTAATCCGACCGAATATGCAGAAGCGCCAAAATACTCATTAAGCAATTTCCCCTGCTTTCCAGTAGTCTGCCAAACGCTGATACGTTTTGGAGTCTGATCCATCTCGGTAATCCATAGCTTTCCGTTCACGTCAAACGCCAGACCACCAGGCATAAATAAGCCATTCGGGTCAAACTTTCCAATTGCGGGACGTCCTCCAGGCTTACCAACATTCCCAGAAAATTTACCATCAGGATAGCTGTAAACTTTCACTACATTTTCTGTTCTGCCCTGATCTGAAATATATATTTTTTTTCCATCCGGCGACATTGTAAGGTCAAATGGATTCACCAGTGAAGCAGCAAAAATAATCTCTTTGGTTTGCATCGTCGTATTAACGCGAATAATAGTGCCGTCATTATCAATTGTCAGTAAATATGGCGAATCAGGAACTAAAGCCAGACCTTTTGTCCCTTCACCGACAGTGAAACTTCCGATGACTTTCGCCTGGTCAATTTTAATAATATTAATTTTCCCTTTCGCCAACGCATAAAGAAAACCATCGCGATACGCAATATCAGTTATACCGCCACCTTCTATATCAATGCCGCGTTTATTATTGATAAAATTCAACGGTTTGCCAGTCTCACCATCATGTACTGTTATTCCAGCAACCTGGGATACATAGACAACTTTTCCATCTGTTGCCAATGAATTAGGTGCCGGATAATTTTGATAAACCCAGGTGCCCCACTGCTTTTGTCCATCCGGGGTACAGCCAATTAGATTCCATCCAGCCTCCGCGTAATCCCACAATAAATAAACGCGGTTGCCTGCTGCGGCGACATCCAATGGAAATCCATGGTCGCCACCCCAACTGCCTTTACCATCTGAAGTAACCCACGGCGGATTGCCGGAATTATGCAACGACACTATCCATTCCTGAGTAATTCCTTGATGATTAAGCATTTTAGCAGTATATTTGCCGGCAGGAAGCACATCGCCAAAATCATTCAGCCCATCCCAACGTTCAACATTTTCACCAGCCTGACGTTTTTCCGCCGTCAGCAAAGTACGTACCAAATTGTCTTCCGCGTTAAAAATACCCAAACTGACATAACCGGTTTGCGGAAGGTTATATGAAAAAGAAAGTGTATTAGCAACCGATACAGGTTTTGGCAATTCTTCACGTTCACGAACTAATTTCCCTGTTGGTTCAAAATATGCGTATCCCCACCCGGTTATGCGCTGATATGTAAATCCACCGCCCGGGGCAGTGATATCATTAACTGATGTAGAATATCGTGTACCAGTATCATTACCCCATAAATGCTGCGATGTCATCGCTATTTTTGTTCCGGGTGCAGGTGGTCCGGTCATATCAAGCCTTTTCCATGGTACTTTTGCTTCCAGTATATATCCTCCGTCAATCGGCGCGAATGCTACACCGGAATCTGCACCGGAAAAAACACGGGCATTTTCAAAATCATATTTAGATTCTCCCGGCGGCACAACCGTAAAATCAGTAACCGCCAGCCATGGCTCTTTTTGTCCGGTGAAATACCAGAAAATTAAGTCACGACCAATAGGCAAGTTCTTCTTCACCTGAATAGGGTAGCCAATTAACGGATCATTAATCAAACGTAGCTGAAAAGCATCCGAATCCCATCCGCGTGATTTATCTACTTTTCCATTTACCATATTCATCATTGGGGTATCATCGCGAAATTTCACCATAATATATAAATTCTCTGCGTCATACATTAATGCGGTGCGCGCATGGCGTTTTTCTGCTGTTTCAAGGAATTCGTATGTTAATATTTCTCCTGACAAATCCCAATCATCAAGTTTATCATCAATAACCACTTTACCGGGTGCTGGAACTACAGAAATATATTGGTGCTTTCCCTCGATAACAACCCCGCCTGCTGATACGGATGAACTCAAAAGAGATAACAATCCAACCATCAATAATAGAGTTTTCCGAATATGATTATTAATAAACATGATTACTCCCCACCCGAAAATATATTATGGTAATGATATTCTTCTTATATAAGCACGTCAACGATTATTTTGTAAAAAATCAGTAATATTTCAAATAATCCATTGACACACTGTCACCTGCCTGTAAAATAAGCACAACATTCAAATTTACTTTATCAAATAGATTCAAAGGAATAATTATGCTTTCTCGTGAACGTGTTATCGCCGCCATTCGACACCAGCCTATTGACCAGGTTCCGGTGTATGCCTGGGTGCGCGCTAATCTGGAAGGAATTATATGTGAAGCTTATGGTTCTGTTGAGGCTTTTGAGGACCATTATGAGTTTGATTACGCCCATCTGTTTGGCGGACCTTCCTGCGTTGACTGGAACAGTTTGAAAGCAGATATTAAACCGGCGGAATATATGGACATGATGCTGCCGGATGTGAATGATAATGCCGCATACAATGGATTGAAACAGAGCATTGCATATTACCAGGGGGAAAAAGGACGGTTTGTTTACGTGCAAACCCCGGGGATATTCGAGGCTCTTAACGGCGTATTCGGCATAGAAAACCACCTTGCCTACCTGTTGTTATTTGAAGAAGAAATGCATGCGGTTTATAAACGCCAAATGGAATGGAACCTTGCTTTCGCCAACAACTGTATCGACCTTGGCGTTAACATGGTACATGTATCCGACGACTGGGGAGCGCAAAACGGCCTAATATTTAGCCCGGATGTATGGTGGCGCATGATATACCCGTACCACCTGCCTACCTGCCAGGCGGTGAAACGTCGCAACACATTTCTTAGCCTGCATAGCGACGGCAACGTCAGCCAGGTGCTGGACGGCATTATAAAACTCGGTTTTGACGTAGTTCATCCCTACCAGGAATCCGCCGGTATGAACCTGGCAGATTACAAGAAAAACTATATCAACGATTTTACCGTAATGGGAGGTCTGGATGTACAAACCACCATCGGTTTCGGCAAACTTGACTTCCTCGCCAGCGAAATTCGACGCATCATGAAAATGTTTAAAGATGGCGGTCTGCTATTCTGCACCACCCATTTCATCCAGGATCACTGCACCATAGAAGAACTAAAGTTCGCCTTCGATTTGGTTCATGAGGTTGTTAATGAGAGGTGAGGTGGATTATCTTACCAACTCACAGCGTTGCCGATTGGCTATAAAATCAATTTATTCGAACAATTTATAATTCACCCGAGAGGTGGCAAGAGCGTCTCGCTCGGAAATAGGAAGAACCGGGGATAAATTCAGGTTTTTCGGTAGAGACGCAAGGCCTTGCGTCTCTACGTTTTAAGCGTCACCGAGACGGTAACGCCACGTTTTCTCCCTTCTCTCCTCTCTCTTCTCTCTTCAAATCACTTTCCCATCGTAAACGGGTATGACCTGGTTGGGTCGGCATACATTCTGCCGGCTGGCCAATCTATCATGTAGTCCTGGCAACGACCGCGCAAGGAAATGTTATTCAGCGAGACTGCGAAACGGACTATTTCGCCGGGTTGCCCGGTCATTGGAAGGATTTTTCCTTCTCTTCCGGCTATACCGCCAACTAATTTCACCTCATCAAATGGTATTTTTGCCATTACAGCAAAACCTGGTTTGCCGGAGAATGATGTACCGGTGATAGCTTCCAGCCGTTGTCCAAGTTTATTGGCAGACAGGTCGGCAATCTTCTCTCCCCAAACATTATTTTCCGCCAATCCGTAATTAGCTTTCCATTCGGCACCGTCGCGATTATGAAACCGCCATTTGAATAATCCGGGTTTCCCGTCTTTCAGCAGGCTAAGTCCAAACTGTTCTTCTTCTATCCACAGTTCAATGCCGTCATACCGCCACAAATCCACCGGCGTTGTCGCTTCAAATAACGGTGTATCATCAGCGGCAACGAAATATACATAAAAATTCGCGCCGTCATGGGCAATTGCGCCAATCATGGTGCCTTCGCGGAATGACTGCATCAGACCGTCTGCCATGGTGCGTTTAAAGCCGACATTGCAAGGCAAGCCGATGATTTGCGGTGACACTCCGGCTTTCTCCCACTGAGCCCAATCACCAT
>JBIJDE010000270.1:0-6431 GCA_044344305.1 Armatimonadota bacterium | reverse complement strand
CAGTTTCCACATGCAACGGTCCGGGCGTCTCGTCTGCTATAATCTATCGAATAAAGCAGACGACTACAACATACAAGGGAAGTTGTACCCAACTTCCCCGCAGAACCGTGATTATGATGTAGACAAGCTTATCAGCGACAGTTTTCTTTGCGTGGTGTAGTTATTTGCTAACCTTATTTTGTCGTTTGAACCTGTTCGTCTTTATTCTACAGACGCTGTCGGGGAAGTTGGGTACAACTTCCCTTTTAGTTAAAATTTTATTGACATTGAGAAGATAAACAAGAAATATCCACTCAGAATTTCATCTCCTGATTATGAATATTAGTGCCCCAAATTTAACTTAAAGCAGTAATTTTGAGAGTAAAATACAAAAAATATTCGATTTTAGTAATTTTTGCGAAACTCAGGAGGCTATTTTTTTCGTCAGTCAAGGCGTTTATTTTACACTTTGTCTGGATGATAAACGTAAAATAAGCAACGCTGAATGGCTGAAAAGAAGCCAGTAATTATTTCCAGACAAGTCTACTTTGGTTTGTTATTCGATTTGTTATCGTTTTTATCTTTATTATAAGACGTAACTTTATAGGTATTTTTTGGGGATTCATAATGAGTGACTTTTTCTATGTTTTTTTTAACTACGCGTAAAATAGATACAAGTAAAGGTATCATTACTCTGCCTCACAGTTATTGGAAATCGCGTTTGCGCCGCCATGTGACAGGTATTCCTGGGCGGTTTCTATCTGGCGCAGACTTCCCATGATAATAAGTTCGTCATTTTCGCATAATATAGTTTCCGGACATGGATTGGCAATCAATTCGTCGTTCGGTTTTTGTATGGCAAGCACAGTAACTCCGCATGATTGCCATAGACCGATATCTCTCAGGGTTACGCCGATGCCTGTTGAACCATGAGTAACCTTAATATGTGCAAACTCGGTATTGAACTTATCATCATGCACTATTAAGTCAAGAAAATCTATAATATCCGGTTTTATGACAGCTGCGGCCATGCGTCTTCCACCCAGAATATATGGAGATATTACCCGGTTGGCACCTGCTCTTTTCAATTTATCTTCATTTTCCGCGCGTATAGACCGGGCAACAATATCCAGTTCTTTGTTTATTCCCCGTGATGTCAGCACAATAAATACATTTTCTTCGTCAGATGACGCAACGGCTATCAGTCCTTTTGCGCGTGAAATACCCGCTTTTATTAATACTTCATCCTGACTGGCTTTGCCTTCAATATGCGGTATATTCTCATTTATCAATCGCGGCAGTTGTTCGGGGTTATCCTCAATTACAACGTATGACACTCCCTGACGGCGAAAATCTTTCACGATTTGCTGGCCCATTCTGCCAAAACCGCAAACAATGTAATGTTCAGAAATACTGTTAATTAACTTGTCCATATTTTCCCTCTGTATCTGTTTTTCTGTAATTATTATCAGGTCAGACGCCTGTACCGCCGCGTCTTCATAAGGCACCAACAGCAGACTTGTTGAAATCTTCTGCAATTCCGCCCCTTCATCGCGGTTTCTGATGGTAATCGCTATATTTCCATTATACCCGGAATTGCGCAATATTTTCATTAATGCGGTGTTGATAACCGGGTCTGTAATAGTGCTGATTACCCACTTCACATTATCAAATGATATGGAATTAATAAAATCAATATCTTCCGCATCACCCAGCAATGCTGATTTTTCCATATTTTTCCATATGGTGACAGCCTGCGGGTCAAAATCTATCCCTGTAATACTGCGACTATGTTTAGTCAGGTTGTTGGCGATATTTGTTCCGTATTCACCTATTCCGAAAATTATTATATCAGAAGATACTTCGATGGTATCCTCAAGCGGTTTTACATTTTTCTTCGTTCTCAAATATGGCGATATTTTACTGTATAACTGTTGAGAACTCTGTATCATATGACTGGAAAACCCGATGGAAAGTAATGTAACCAGAGTTATAAATCCGGTGGTATCTTTGTCCAGATGTCCATTTTTCACCCCGGCGGCAATTAAAATCAACGAGAATTCGCTGATCTGCGCCAGATATATACCAGTCATAAACCCTGTTCTTTTCTGATATTTCATGAATGATAATATAGTTGAGATGATAAATGGTTTTACCGCCAGCACGAATATGGTAAATATGATGGCGGCAAACAATTGCGGACCGAGATTGTTAATTTCCAGTTTGCTGCCCAAATCAATGAAAAAGAATATCAGCAGAAAATCCCGCAGACTTACCAGTTTCGCGCCTAATATCTCGCGGTAGTCAGTTGATGCCAGTGAGATGCCAGCGAGAAACGCACCAACCTCTTTGCCAAAACCCAGATATTCTGAAAGAAAAGCAATCGCTAATGCCAGGGCGATGCCGAATAAAACCAGCAATTCCGTTGATTTTGATAATATCTTCAGCAACCATGGTAATATTTTAAAGGTAAGTATCCACATCCCCAACAATAACGCGGCGCCTTTTGCCATCATCATTAATGGCAGGTAACCGATAGGCGCTGCACTTTTAGTTGTAACCGCGGAAAGAACAATCATCGCCACGATGACAGTAAGGTCCTGCATAATTAATATGCCCAGAGCCAGGCGTCCCTGCAGTGAATCTGTCTCTTTTTTGTCAGATAACAATTTGACGATAATAATAGTACTGGAAAAAGTAAGCGCAAGAGCAATATAAACAGAAGTTACTACCGGCATACCGAATGAAATGGCGAGTAAAAACGCCAACAGTGAAGTTATAATAATTTGCGCTAAACCGGCGATGACGGCCACTTTCCCCATTTGCCTGATAATATGCAGGTCCAACCGCAGTCCTACCACGAATAGCAGCAGTGTTAAACCCATCTCAGAAAGAAAATGTATATTGTCTGTGGAATGTATCCAGTTTAAAACAGACGGGCCAATTATAAGACCGACCAGTATATAACCAGAAATTAGAGGCTGTTTCAGACGAATTGCCAGAATGCCGGCTAACGTTGCCGCCAACAGAATAAATACGAACTCAGTATAAATATTGTGTATTGAAATAACAGAAAAAATCATGGCAGTAAGTTTTGTGCATTTATTATAACATGATTCCGTGTTGTAATCATTCGCCTGAAAGTTGATTTAATATAAAAAAGTGATTTTGTTTGTTATGGGTCATTTTCATTCAGTCTATTAACATCGGGAGCTGAATTTTATAAATATAATTATATAATCTGACAGTATTATTTATCTTCGGGGGTTTACAATGGAAGACAAATTGCCGGTAATGCGTGAATGTATTGATTTGCGGCCATATTTTGCAATAACATTTTTATTTATTGTCATTTTTTCTTTTATGCTGACAGGAAGCCTGCCGTCCCGGCATGCGTTCATCTCTTTGCGCATCGTGTGTGGGTACACGCGGGACGTCGTGCGACGACACTACATATTAGCTTGCGCAACTCATCCAACAATAGCACACTGGAAGCCACTGCCACAGCAAGCCCCCAATCGGTGATAGAAAGGTCAGTGGTGCGAAAAATCGCTTGTGCCGGTTCCCAATGCACTACAAGTATTTGTAACGCCAACATAGTGGCCAACGAGATCCATAGCCAGCGGTTTCTAATGAACTGTGGAGTGAATACCGTGCCATGTTCGCTGCGGGCGTTGAAGACGTTGAAGAATTGGAACAGTACGAATGTGGTGAAGGCCAACGTCAGAGCATAAACCTCACCTTGTGGCTTTGCATACCCGAACAGCGTTAGCGTGCCGACTGCCATGATGAGCCCGTAGGCAAACAGTCGCGCGAGTCGCGGACCTGTGAGAATGCGTGCGTTCGCTTTTCGGGGCGGATCATCCATCACTCCTGGGCGCGCCGGTTCTACGCCCAGACTCATCGCTGGCGGTCCGTCCATGATTATGTTGATCCATAGGATCTGGATCGCGCTAAAGGGAGTAGTCAAACCGAGTAGGCTCGCGCCAAGTACGGTCTGGATTGCCCCCAGGTTGGTGGAGAGCTGGAATCGCACAAACTTGATGATATTGTCGTAAATGGCGCGACCTTCACCTACCGCATGTACGATGGTGGCGAAGTTGTCATCGGTGAGAACCATGGTAGCCGCTTCTTTGGTCACCTCGGTACCGGTGATACCCATGGCCACGCCGATGTCAGCGTTTTTGAGTGCCGGAGCGTCGTTTACCCCGTCGCCGGTCATAGCGGTGACGTGGCCGTCGGCCTTAAGAGCCTGCACTATACGTACCTTATGCTCAGGCGCCACGCGGGCGAATACAGATACGTCGTTTATGCGCGCTGCCAATACCTCCGGGCTCATGTTGTCGAGTTCGCGCCCATCCATTACTTCACCATTTAGCCCTAACTCACGGGCAATGGCGGCGGCGGTGCTCTTGTGGTCTCCAGTTATCATCTTAACCTGGATGCCAGCGCGGTGGCACAGCGCGATGGCGTCGCGCGCTTCAGGGCGCGGCGGGTCGATAATGCCGATCAGACCTATGAATGTAAGGTCTTGCACATGAGCCATTAGATTGTCAGCCGGGTCAAATTCATTTACTGGGATGCATTTAGTCGCTATCGCCAGCACACGCATTGCCTGGATGGCCAGTTGCTCATTCTCGGCCTGCCAGAGTTGAGTATCCAATATGGCTTCGCCAGTGGCGCTAAGTTGGCGCGCAGCATGACCCAGCAGAACATCCGGTGCACCTTTTACATGCAGGCATACTACCTCACCATCATGATGGAATGTAGCCTGAAACTTATGCACCGAATCAAAGGGAATCTCAGCAATGCGCGGGCAATGTGCTTTCAGCCATTCGTGGTCTACACTGCCCTTAGCTGCCAAAGCCAGCAGCGCTCCTTCGGTCGGGTCGCCAATTAGCTTTCCGTCACGAATGATGCTGTCGTTGGTGAGTGCTGCTGGATGCAGGAGCGGCGTGAAATCGGGAGACGCCTCGCCATTCTCGGCAACAATGTCTCCAGTTGCACTGTAACCTTCGCCCGAAACTGAAAAACGCCGTCCCTGGAACACGACAGTGCGAGCTGTCATTTGATTCATCGTCAGCGTTCCGGTCTTGTCTGTGCAGATCACTGTGGCGCAACCAAGTGTTTCTACTGCTGCCAGTTTCTTGACGATGGCACGTTGCATGGCCATGCGGTGCATACCGATGGTGAGAGTGACTGTCACCACTGCCGGCAGGCCTTCAGGGATGGCTGCCACTGCCAGCGCGATGGAGGTTAGCAAAATCTCTACCAGTGGTTCGCCACGTAGCAAGCCCATTGTTAAGATGAGCACGATGACGACGCCGGCAATCGCGGTTAGTCGCCGCCCCAGGGCATCGAGTTGGATTTGCAACGGCGTCGCGCCGACCTCGGCCTCGGCCAACAGACCAGCCAATCGCCCCATTTCAGTGGCCATACCGGTTCCGGTGACCAGAAGTTCTACTCGCCCACGGGTAACCACGGTGTTCATGAAGGCCATGTTGATGCGCTCAGCGAGTGGCGCTGTTTCCGCGATGATTGCCCCCGCGTCTTTGCCCACAGTCTGAGATTCTCCCGTGAGGGCGGCCTCGTCTATTTCCACATTATGCGTGGCAACGAGTCGTCCATCAGCTGGAACTCGGTCTCCCGCATCCAGAAGGACGACATCACCAGGAACAATTTGCGTGGCGGGAATTTCCTCCACCCGTCCGGCACGGCGCACGCGCGCTGCAGGCGAGAGCATCTTCTTTAGGGCAGCCAGTGTCGCTTCTGCACGGTACTCCTGCCAGAAACCGAGAAGGGCATTAAAGACTACAACGATTAAAATCACGATGGCATCCTTGAAATCGCCTATGGCACCGGCGATTATGGACGCAGCTATTAGAACCAGAACCAACAAACTTTTGAACTGGTCAAAGAACGCCAGCACCTTAGAACGCGGTGGTTTTTCGGCAAGGCGGTTCTCGCCGACTTGCTCAATGCGCTCTGTTGCCTCTGTGGCAGTAAGCCCGTTAATGGTATCTGTCCTGAGCATACGCTGGACATTCCCTGTGTCTATCGCGTGCCATGGATAGATGGTGCCCAACTTATAGTCGTCAGTAGTTAATTCTTGCTCGGTCATGTTGTTTTCCTTAATATGCTAATGTATCTGTGTCAGTGCTGATTGCTGATTGATAAGATAATAATATCAAAAGGGCAATCTGATGTATACTTTTTTAAATACATTCATTATTGCTGATTGTACCCACAGTGATGATAATTTATATGTACCTACGCTGAGTGGCATCTACATTTAAAGTTTTTTATTATTTTATCAACTTTGGCTTAAACGAAAGCCCACTGAAAAGTTTAATTAGTGGGCAATAACGACCAGTTCTGTCGAGTGTGCTATCTTTGCTGTTGGTTCGTCTCAGGATATTATTAAAATATTGACCAACTAGCTATTCACTAAT
>JBIJDE010000498.1:0-3819 GCA_044344305.1 Armatimonadota bacterium | reverse complement strand
ACGGCGTACGCCGGCAGATTTACAGTCTGCTCCAATTGACCACTCTGGCATCCCGGCACACTGACAAACAATAACCGGCGGGTATCCGCCGGTTAACGCGATTAGTATAGGGGGGCTTAAGCTTATTGTCAATAGGTAAAATGAAAAAAATGAAAATATTTTTTAAACTTTAACTAAATAACCCCTCTGGTACAATAAATATACTAAAAACTTCCCAAATAATCAAATTTTGTGAGGTTTCATAATTTGACTCAAACTGAAAACTGAAAACGAAACACTGAAAACCATTAACCACTCAATGCGTGTTCCCATGAAACGGCTTCTCTATATTTAACCTTTTCAGTAACAGAAATTTTTGCCTGATACATAGCTTCGTCTGCAATAGCTATTAATGAGTTTAAAGCAGACTGGAAAATTTCGTGGGACATGCGGTGTCGTACGGATTGGCTGTTCTCCACTGAATCACTGGATATTCCACATATTCCTATGCTGATATCTAATCCACTAACTCCCAATGGGTGTTCAGTGCCAAGTTTGCGGATTTTTTCTCGTATACGGTGTGCTAATACACAACCGCCATCAATCTCAGTCTCAGGTAAAATCGCAATGAATTCATCTCCGCCATATCTGCCTATAATATCAGATTCGCGTGCTGCTTCATGGAGTAAAATACCGACTTCGCGTAGAATTTTGTCTCCGGCCTGGTGTCCGTTTATATCATTGATTAGTTTGAACTTATCAAGATCCATCATTAATATTGTTAAATTATGGTTTGCGCGATAACTGCTCTTTAATTCCTCGTATAAACGTTGTAATACGAATCGACGAGTGAGAACCCGGGTAGTAGTATCTACAGATACAAGGTCATATATTCCCGTGCTGCCCATAAATGATGATATCAAGGTGTGGAAATCTGTTACATGCAGTTGTTCATTTGCCGCTTCTGGAGTTTCAATGTAATAACCACCAACGATCTCTCCATTCCATTTGAATGGTATAGATATATAGGTAATCTGTGACTCCATGAAAATAGTGGGATCATCACTAAAACTGAATGTATTTGGTAATGGTTGATTTACTAAAGATAGAAATTTTCCATTTGCCGCTTTGACAATCGGTAAGTCATCTAAATTGCGTTGATATAATAATGAATGAACGGTTTCTTTTTTAAATGAGTATTGATTAATCAGCATTGAGTTAAGCTGCATTAGCACCTCATTGATGAATCTGGATTCTGAATATTCATCAGAGCGTAGTTGACTAAAAAAAATGCCCAATTTATTTAAATCATACAGTAATAAGCGTTTTTTTCTTGCAACATCGGCTGTTTCTTCAATGAATGGCATTATTGATGGTAAGGATGATTTTGTTACGATGCGGACATTATCCAACTTTGGGGATTTATCATCAGATGCATGTATAATGACAGGAACAGATGTCATCATCTTACACGTTGCAGTTATTTTTTCAATATCTGTAATATCCTGGTCAATAATCACAATAATGTCGAATTCTATTTCATGAAGTTTTAATAGAACAGAATCAATATCCGAAATAATAGTAAAGTTTATGTTGTTAGAAAATATTGGCGACAAATCAGATTCACTGAACATCAATGCATTCAAGAAAAAACCTACTTTCTTATTAATCTTAATCTCTGCCGCGCAGCAGGAATAGTCTAACCAAAGTGAGAACGGCAGCTAATGTTGCAGCTACATAGGTTAAAGCGGCAGCATCCAATACTTTTTTCGCTCCGGGCAGTTCATCTTCTGCAAGATACCCGCCTTCTTTTAAAATCAACAATGCTCGTCTACTGGCGTTAAACTCAACAGGTAATGTAACTACAGTAAATATCACTACAAAAATGTAAAGGACTATCAGAATGTTTATAAATGTCGGAAACATCGCAGGAATGAAAATACTAGCTAATATGAGGGGAATATAGGCGAAATTAGCTACAGATGCAAAAGGTACAGAAAAACTTCGCAAACCAAGCCATGGGTAAGTGACAGCATGTTGCAGGGCATGTCCCGCTTCATGTGCCGCTACTGCGACTGCTGCAATGGTACTCTTGTCATATACCGACTCTGAAAGTCGAAGCACTTTTGCAGAAGGGTCATAATGGTCAGTGAATGATCCACCAATTCCTTCAATAGTTACCCCTAATATTCCACTTCGTACCAGATCTTTCTTATCAAGTTCTACCCCGGCAATAGTTCCTCTTCCCTGCAATATCTCTGCGGCGACCTGTCCACCGGTAATGCCGCGTCGATTAGGTATATTGGAATATTTTTTAAATGCCATAGATACTTTAATCTGCGCGATAATTGAAAATATTATCGCTGGAATTATCACAATTATTGTTGAGTCAAAAAACATGGTGTTCCTCTTATCAGAATAGCTATTAGTTAAAATTATACCCAATTTTAGCCTAATTGTAACGAATCATATACAAATAAGTAAAATATAGTGCAAAATAGTGAATTTTATCATCAAAATACCTTGACTATTGACTATTCGGCTGTTACGATAATTATGACAGGTAAAAGTAATTTAAAGATATTTTACTTGATCGTTACCAACAAGGAGAAAAGAATGAAGTACAGTAAAATTATTGCTGTCATCGTAGCTACACTGATCACTTCAATCAGTGCAATGGCTTACGAGTTTGCCCCACTCGGGCATGAGAGTATCGGTATGGGTGGCGCAGGCGTTGCCAATGCTGACGAGTCATTAGCAGGTTATTACAATCCGGCTCTGCTTGCTGACGGCAGCGGAATGGAAATCAGTATCGGCGGCGGCGTATCCGTACAGGAAAACAATATCGGCAAAAATATTGACCGATTAAGTGCTTTAAATGCATCAACATTAACCAACTCTTTTGGTTCAGCATTTGACGGTACTTCAAAACCAATTTTTTCAGTTCAGGATAATGCTAACCTGATTGAAGTACAATCTATTTTAAACAGTTTCGCCAGCGATAATGGTCTTGCTGTTGGCGTAGAAGGTAATGCCAGTGCCAGCTTTGGCAATATAGCTATAGGTGCTTTCGTAACCGGCAATGCTGGTGGTAAAGCGTTTGTATCTAAAACTAATACAGACTATATTTTCGTTAACAAGAATGTAACTGTTGCCGGACAAACAGGCGATATCTATTACAAGTATAATCCTGCTGTACCTGGAAACAATATAACCTACAATGTTGTTTTAGCAGCAGGCGGTGCATCTGTTGACCCTTATCTTGGTGCTCCACCAGCAGGTTTAACCTATGACGCAGCTTTAACTCCTGCACTTTATAACAACACCAGTATCCAGGCCGGCCTGAATGACACCAACAAAACCTACATTAAATTAACTGGTATTGCTGTTGTTGAAGCTCCTTTAAGTTATGCAACCACAGTTGGCTTGCCACTTCTTGGTGATATTAAAGTTGGCGGATCAATTAAGGCCATGATGGGGACAACCTATGACCAGAATATTAATGTTGACACCGACTCCGGTCAAATCAAAGATGACTTGAAAAATGCCAAGAAAACATCAACCCAATTAGGCGTTGACCTTGGCGTTCTGTACCATGCGATGGGTATGAATATTGGCGTTGTTGGCAAAAATCTTAACAGCCCAAAATTTAAAACTATTTCCGGTGCTGAAATAACCATTAAACCATCATACCGCGCTGGTGTATCAACAAATCTGCCTTTAGGTATTAAGTTTGCTGCTGATTATGATATTAACAAAACTCAATTGCTTGACGGCAAAGATGTTCAGTGGTTAGGCGGTGGCGTAAGCTTTAAATTACCATTACTTAGCTTTATCAAA
>JBIJDE010000051.1:0-17106 GCA_044344305.1 Armatimonadota bacterium | reverse complement strand
GCATTGTATATACCGGTGGTTTGCAGACAGATTTATGGATTTGCAAATTAAACGTCAGTGGCCAGATGTCTAAGAATAAAGGCCAATACGACGGTAAAGAAATCCCTAAATACATGAAAGTTAATGGTTCATTAATCTTCAACTGGTAGTCTTTTGAAGAGAGAAAGTTAAATAGTGAAGGGTGAAATCCATTAGGATTTCACCCTTTTATTTTTGAAATCGATTGCAGTCGAATGCCGTCGGTCGAAATCGGTATTTCTCTATTAAAGGATTGAGTGATTAATCGTCACCGAGACGGTGACGTCACGTTTTCACTCTTCTCTATTCACTCTTCACTCTTCATCACCTTGGCATATGTGCATGGCACATATTACATGCTTTATTTTCGTTGGGTATAAGACTGGTTACTGGTCCGGCTGTATTGACCATCATTCTCATTTGCATTAATACTCCATGCCCAAACCATTTTCCGATATCGCCGATACGGGTTTTGGCTGTCGGGGTGATAGAAATTTTAGCGGTGCGTCCATCATCACTTAGAGTAATATCGGTTACGCCTGCTCTTTTCTTAATTGTGGTAATGATAGTAGTTTTGGTGGTATCGCTAAACTTTTCTGCTTTCTCTTCACTTTTCGAATTAAGATAGCATACTATTTTTGCGCCGTAGAACTTATTAGCGTTGTCAGTTTTTGGATGTTTAGCGATGGTATTTACCATGTCACCCAGGGTAACTTTGGATTCATCAATACGTGCTGTCATGATACCGGTTTTAATATTGGTTGTTACTTCGGCAATACCGTCAGTCTTGTCCAATTCGGTGGCGAGTGCGTTGAATGCCGCTTTATCTTTTAAACCATCAACAGCAACAGTAACTGTCAGGCCAACTGCAGCTTTAGGCTTATCAGCGTTTTGTGCTGAAAGTAATAACATTGCTGTGCATAACAGCGCGATTGCCGAAACAATAGGAATCAATGTTTTTTTCATCAATGTTCTCCGTTAATGTTATTTAATACGTAAAGATGGTGAATAAGTTGCTTATACTCTGGGTGAGTCAATCAAATCATTTTTACATTCTTTGTCGATACATTCAACAGACTGGTCAGGAACTAACCCTTCTTTCAGACGTTTCAACCTTTCGGGATGTTCTAATAATATACCAATTGCGGTGGCAAAATAAACTATTGAACAAACCGGATGAATCATATCCGGGCTAATCCACGGAAATAACTCGGGTGTTTTTGCTACTATCATTGGCAGAGCTAATTGTATGATGAACATAAGCAGCAGGAATGAAACTTGAAGTAAATTTATTCTTAGTGCTGCGATTAGGATGATACCGAGAACAGATTGCGCGGCGGTAATCATAATTTCATTCATCTGTATATGTGTCATCGGTATGGGATGGGCAAATGTGTTGGCAGAATAGGCATAAACAAATGGTATCATACCCACCAGTAATGTCCATTGGTTAAGGTTGGCGGATAATAAACTGCCCAATGCCACTCCGGTGCGGTTGCGCAGGGTAAACATGATTGCCACGGTGAATTCTGGTGCTTCGGATGCAAGGGGAGCCAGCCATTGGATTAACAACTCGCGTTTAACATGAAGGACTTCACCAGTGGAGATAAGGCTTTCGGCGAACTGTTCTGCGTTGGCAAAAATGGCTAATGCGGCGACAATGAATAATACAGCGGTCCAAATTCTTCGTTTAGTGGCGGGCATAACCAAAAGCAATTCTGCTGGACCATCAACATCGCATTCTTCACATTTTTTCTTTCCAGCAATTCGTACGTACCAGCCATAGATAAAGAAAAATACTATCCCATCATACCACTCTAAAGTGCCTTTGATAGCGACAAATATGGCGTAAATGGTGGCAATACCGAGAAATAATATTTCGGTAAGCCGGTCTTTTTCAACCCAGACGATATCCTTGTTTTTTCGCCAGTGCATGAATATTAATGTAAACCATGCCAGACCGATAATTAACCTGTTTGCACCGGTCATATTTGCAATAGCAAGCGATGCGTAATGTGTGGGGTCTTTGCCGGCCATGTATGTGACATACATATCAACTGCGTATTCTGGCAATACTGCAATCAATGCAACAATTGCCAGTGCCAACATTTGCGAGATATCTTCCTGTACAGCGTCACATGCCCATAACAGCAGGAATGACGCGCCAAGTACCGCAAAACCACTTAAGAATGCTAATAACGGAGCCGCAACATGGATTTCTGGGATGCCTAAAAAATGAATGTGGCTTAATCTAATAATAACGCCTGGGATAGTGATAATCCAGGCGAGAATCATAAGTAAAAGATATTTTTTCTGATTTTTCATTAATACTCCGGGCTATACGAATTACGAATTTTTTACATCGATGGGCAGGATGGGAAGGATATATGTTTTGCTTTGCAAAAACAAAATCCTGTTAATTTTGTTAAAAAATTACGAATTACAAATATTATTTATTACCAGAAACTTGGTAATATTAAAAATAATAATCCTGCCCATCCTGCCTATCCATGTTAATTTATGTATAAGATTAATCCTTGGCTTGAATATTGAATATTGAATTACGAATTACGAACATAATTATTTGTTGTTAATTTATCATTTACAATTTACAATTTGCCATTTGCCATTTGCAATTTGCAATTCTAATTGCTTGCTATCTCAAAAGTCGTAGAAGGGTCGTATCCTGCTAATGAGCAGAAGTTATGCCATACTTTGCGTGAATAGTTTTGGGTTTCTTTGTAGGGGGGAATACCATTATATTTTCGCACTGCGCCAGGGCCGGCGTTATAGGCGGCAAGTGCGAGTGGGGTACAGCCAAATGAATCTATCTGTTTGCGCAGGTAACGCACTGAGCCGTCGATGTTTTGTTCGATATTAAATGAATCTTTCACGCCCAGGCCAGCAGCGGTACCCGGCATTAATTGACCGAGTCCTCTGGCACCCGAGCGGCTTACTGCGCGAGGGTTAAAGCGGGATTCCTGAAGAATAAGTGCGAATACTAACCGCGGGTCAACATTGTAGGAACGACTTTTGTCTATTATATGACCAGCAATGGAGTTTGCCATATCCTGTGATATTCTGCCATTTAGCTTGCAGATTCTTTCGCCATAAACCTGGGTTAGATTAATATCACCGGTGTCACCCTCTTCGTAGTTAATTCTTTCAGGTTCTGGTTCGTTATCTACTGTTGTTGGCTGTACGATATTTGTAATAGTTGTTGCATTCCCGACAATTGGAGGTGTTGGCGGGGTTACCGTTGCGGGTGGAGTTACTGCTGATTTTGGAATATTTGCGCTGGTTGCTATTCCATTGCTTACGGCTGCTGTCCAATTCATCACCTGCAACATCGCATCATCTTTGTTGGCTGATTGTTGCGGCGTAACAGACAGGCATATGGGGGTACCAGTGTTTTGCGGTAAATATGCTAACATATTAAGCTTTTTACCTACACTAACGTCGGTATCTTTTTTTGCGTAGTTTAAAATAATTGTCTGTTGATCATCAATTTTGAATAATATTCCGGTAATGCGGTCATTGCTGAATGTTCCTATAACAGTTCCGCCGAACTCAAATACTTTGCCTTGTTCGTTAGCCATTGTTTGCGCCACTTTGGTTCCTGTGGTTAATGGTGTGACATATTGTTGGCTGCGTGCAAGTTGATAATCATTTAAACTTGCCGCAAATGCTGCGTGAAAACAAAGTATTGTTGCTGTTATTAATATAGTTCGCCAGGAAAAATTCAATTAAAAACTCCGCAATGAAATATTGCCAGAGGAATGATAGCATTGAATCGCTAATATGAAAAGATGCCGGCGGCGGGGAAATGTGTAAAAAAGAGTTTGTTTTTCAATATCAGTCGTGAAAAGCATTTTGTATGAGCTCACCTTTTACTAATTTTTTCTTTTTTACATCGATTATCAGGATAAAAAAGATTTCGATAAGTACCTTAAACTCTAATAATGTTGAAATTAAACAAATTTTTGCAAGTATTATCTCTGCGTAACTCTGTGATAAACTCTGTGCAACTTGCGGTTAAGTTAGGATATAGCATGTTGATGTAGTTTTTTATTTTACCACAGAGAACGCAGAGTTTAACGCAGAGTTACACAGAGGATATCTATGAGACTTATACTATTAAAGCCATATTGGATTGTTGGTGATACTCACCTTAGATTTTATAGAAATTATTTCAGATATTAAGATAGTTAAATCTTTTAAATCCTATTAATCGATGTAAAAAAGCCTACAACAAATGAACTCTTACTGTTTTTTAACCTGTAATTATTTTCTTCAATACGGTATAATTGTCCCCGGTCAGAATAATTATGACCAGAAAGAGTTTTAATTTTATGTTAATTGATGCCCATACCCATGCCTTTGCGGACAAAATAGCGGAAAAGGCGGTACTGCAACTGATAGATTATTATTCTATCCCTACCACCCACGGAGGAACTATATCTGACTTAATGCACCAGGCGCAATTGGCGCGGCTTGATGCCATGGTGATGCTGGTAGCGGCGACGAAGGCAGAACAGGTGAAACCGGCGAATGACTGGATGCTGTCGCGTCCATGGGAAGCATTCGAAAATCATCCCGTAATTATTCCATTTGGTTCTTACCATGTTGATGACGAGAATTGGCAAAATGAAATTAATCGATTAGGTGATGCAGGTATTAAAGGAATTAAGATTCACCCGGAGTTTCAGCATATTGATCTTTCCGATCCACGATTATTGCCATTTTGCGAGAAGATTCAAGGCAAGTTTATGCTGATGGTTCATGTTGGCGACCCGGTGGTGACAGCAGATAATTACAGCACCCCGGCAAAGGTCGCCAACTTACTGGATTTATTTCCCAATCTGACAATTATCGCCGCGCATCTGGGTGGATACTGTTTTTGGGACGAAGCCCATGACCTGTTGGCTGGCAAAAATGTATATCTTGATACTTCCAGCGCGGCACAATATATCGACCCGGAATTGATGAAAAATATTGTCAGGCGTCATGGGGTAGAAAATATCCTCTGCGGTAGCGACTACCCGCTAACCTCGCCAATCGAAGCGATAAACTCCATCATGGAAATATCATGGCTCAGCGATGAAGAAAAAAGTATGATAACCGGTAAAAATGCCGCCAGGTTATTTGGAATATCGTAGTTTGACGGCATAATCATGAATTACATCTTATTTTCAAATATATCAAGATATTTTTTATATACATAAACGCGCGCATATTTTTGAGAACTATCCATTATTTCTAAAATTTCTGCATCAATAAGCTTATTAATTATCTTTTGCGCACCTGCGCGGGTGCTGAAATTTGTCCATTCCTGAATATTAGACGCAGTAACAATTGGCTGTGCGAATAACTTTGGTAAAAGATGCATAACTGTTTCAGATGACGATTTATTTAATTTGCCAATTTTTAAAATATCCTGCTCGCGTAGCAAGGTTATTTCCTTCGCGGTTTCAATTGCAGATTCTGCAATTTCAATTATGCCATCGAGAAAAAAATTAATCCATTTTTCTGTTTTACCATCACGGTAATCTGTTAATCGTTGATAATACAATTTTTTGTATTTTTTAAAATATGAAGAAAGATATAAAACAGGTTTCTCCAACATATTTTCATTTAACAAATAGTAAGTTATCATCAATCGTCCTGTCCTGCCATTGCCATCGAGAAATGGGTGGATAGTTTCGAATTGAGAATGAATTAATGCTGTTTTTATCAGCAACGGCATATTATCGTTTTTATGGATAAATTTTTCTAAATCTGATAATGCATCATTCATGGCTTCAACCGTGGGTGGAACAAAATCTGCATCCGCAGGTCCTTTGCCATTTATCCAGTTTTGGCTTTTTCTAAAATTTCCCGGGTCGGAAAAATGTGTAGTTCTACCATTATCTAATAATTTAAAGTGGATTTCTCGAATAAAACGCAGGGAGAATGGGAAATCTTTCAGTCGATAAATCCCATAATTCAAAGCATCAATGTAGTGAAGGATATCGCTGACATCCGCAGGTGAGCCATTGACTATTTTCGCGTCAGCCTCAATAGCGTCAATCATTGTTGCCATAGTACCTTCAATCTGACTTGATGCGGCTGCATCTTTGCGCACATACATATAGATGAAGAAATCAACATCAGGAAGAAGTTGTGTTATTCCATCAAGCTTTCCCAATAACCAGGAAGCCCTTTCATTTTTCTTTATAATTTCTTGTGAATAATTGAATAATTCATTAGCTGGAAATCGGTTCGGTATAAATGCTTCGAAACCGTGTGGCTGTTTTATATATTTTCCAATCATATTAGTATACATCCTTACCTGTAATGTATACAGTTTATGTGATTTAGTATACATTGTCAATACCAATGTTCACAGTTTATACCATTTAGTATGCATTGGCTGGTTGAATGTTCACAGTTTACACCATTTAGTATACATTGGAGTGCAGAAAGTATACAAAACTTTATTTTATCGGCAATTGTTCGCGACTGACGCATTTTCCTTTGTCATCAATCTTCCAATATAAAAATCCGGTAGGGTCAGTCGAGAAGTTTTTTGTGGTTGATACGCATGTTACCTGCAGCGTACCTTTATAATCATTAACGATATTGGAATGGGTGTGGCCGGTTAGATATGCGGTAACGTGATATTTTTCCAGCAGATCTAATATTTTTGTGCGATATATCATTGGAGTGTTGTTGCCGGTCTTCTCGTCAAATGTTTTCAGGTATAGTGGGTGGTGTGCGGCGATGATGATAGGTTTGTTTTTCTTGGCAACTTCTTCCAAAGTTTTTTCCAGCCAGGTAATTTGTGCATCAGCACCCTCACCACCGGCAAGCCAGCGGTTGCTGTTTGTTGTTATTAATACACAGTCTGGCATTTCGTTGTAACGGTATTCTTCACCGGCAATTTTCTTAAACTCAACTGATTTCCAATCGTCATGATTTCGTGGTTTTCGTGGTTAAATTAAATACTATTTACGTGAATTGATTATACTCAAAAGTAAAAATACTGTGGTATAATAAATGGCACAAAAGGAGAAAATTATATATGATGAAAGAATTTAAGGAATTTATCATGCGTGGCAATGTGGTAGACCTTGCTGTTGGTATTATCATTGGCGGTGCATTCGGCAAAATAGTTAGTTCATTCGTGAATGATGTATTGATGCCGCCTTTGGGTTTAGTGCTTGGAAAGTTGGATTTTTCCAATTTGTTTATTAGCTTGAATGGCGTTATTTACCCGTCTCTGAAAGCTGCAAAGGACGCCGGCGCAGCAACGCTGAATTATGGTTTATTTATCAACACAGTAGTTGATTTTCTTATCGTCGCGCTGGCTATCTTCATCTTAATCAAACAGATTAACAAAATGAAACGGAAGGAAGAGACAGCACCTGCAGTACCCACAACAAAAGAATGCCCTTTCTGTGTGTCAAATATTGCGCTGAAAGCAACCCGTTGCCCGAATTGTACATCAGAATTACCGGCAGAATAATAAATAATTAAAAATGAAAAATTAAGAATTAAAAATTGACGAAGAATGCCTCCCTCTTGTTGAGGGAGGTGTCACCGCAGTGACGGAGGGAGTTCTTTTGCAATCGCTCCCCCTGTCACTGCGGTGACATCCCCCTCGGAGAGGGAGACATGGGTGACATCCCCCTCGGAGAGGGAGACATGGGCTTTTCAATTTAAATGATATTTTTCAGCCAGTTCGTTGCAACCAGCAATGTCTTCACTTCGAACGGGTGGAACGCGGCATTTATTACCCCATTGTTTAGCGCGACGGCGTTGCCGGTTGGTCGTTCCAGGAAGTTCACTTCTTCTGCGCTGTCTACGCCTGCACCGATGCTGATTTTAGCTATAACATCAGCGTCGCTGGCATTGAAGAATCTGATGGCAATTTTGTCGGAATATTCGGCGTTGCGCACTGATGTGCAGATTACCGCGTCGGTACCTTCAATGGTAAGGTTTGCCTTCGCTGCCAGATTTACTTCTGATGATACTGCAACATTCGGGCGGTTGTATGCCATCCCCTGACGAACTAATTCGCTGTTGCTGATAATTGCACCGTGTGGCGCAAATGCGAATTTTATGGTGTGGTTGCCATTGTCCGGTTCGGGGTCGGGGTTATATGGGTTACGCAGCAATGATAACCTTGCCCGTCCACCCAGCGCGTCTACGCCATATTTTGAATCATTGAAGATGGTATAGCCAAAGTTATCGCCGGATATATCGAGGAACTTCTGGGTGACCTGTTCTGTTCCGTCTGCCCGGCGTTCAGGCAGGAAGAATGGCCCTTCAAATCGTGCCCTGGCCGCCTTCACAGTGGTTCCGAATGATACTTTCAAATGCGGCACGCCAACTGCCTCACACCCTTGTTCGCGCCAGTCGATGTTGGCAATGAAATCTACCCGCTGATAATCGTTGTAATATATAACGTCCTCGCAAATAGTTGATGCTCGGAAGCTGTGTTTTACATTAAATCGTGCAAATACCGGGCCAGCCTCAACCTGGGTTACCGTTGCACCGCGCAGCAGGTTTTCTTCTTTTCTAATGTCGTTAATCAGCCAGGCGGACATCGGGTTGTGTGATTCGTCGATTATCTGGAAGACGTTCAACGCCAGGTCGCGGCGGGTACATGGCACATGGGTCAATGTTTTGTCGACGCCGTAGGCGACATATTCAACAGCTAATTTCTTGTCAAAATATGACCCGATAACGCCGGATTCTTTATGCAGATAAGATGTTGCGGTATTGGTTTCGATGATGAAGTTGCTGTTGTCTTCCTTTACTGCCACCGTTGCAAACTCAACACCTGTCGGCAATGCACTGAGGACGCTATAACTTTTGATTGATAACGCCGGGACATCCGTCGCGATGAATACGAATTTGTCATCCATTGGCTGGACCGGGATTATATTGCCACAGGCATCCTTCAAAGCAATGGTATTGGCGGGCAAAGTTACCACAACCGGTTCGGTGCGGGTAAAGCCCAACGGGTTCAGCAATGTCAGGATATCGCCATTTGCTGTCGGGGTAACTAACGCGTTCAGCGATTCGTCGATGGCTGCGCTTGCCGCGCCGATGGCTTCTTCCGCACGAGTATGCGCGTTGATGTAACTGTCGTGAACGGCGGCGCCGTCAAAGATATCATGGAAATGGTTGAACAGCATCTTTTGCCAGGCGACTTTTAATGATTCATTGCAATTTACGCCGGCTAACGCGGTGATTGATTCGGCGGTAAGCAGAGCGGTTTCGCAATAGCGGTTGTAGCGTTTTATTGATGCATGGGTGGTGAAACAACCTTCAAATAAGCTGTATGTTTCACCCTTATTCGTTAATATTTTTTCTGATTCGTCTGCCAGAATTTCTTTTGTAATATTATTGATAGTGTCGTATTTGAAGTTTGGAATAATCGGTTTGTTGCGGTATGCTTCTAACGATTTCATGCTGTGGCGCGGCAAACCGCCGCCATGGTCGCCCAATCCCCAGATATGCAGGATATTTTTGAAACCATGTTTCATGTAATTCAGGATATTTCCAGTTACCGCATTCGGGTTCAGGTTGCTGCCATAGGCTTCTGATAACGCGAATATAGGGGTTCCATCCACGCCGACCCAGTTTCGCACCGGCCAGTTGTTTTCCCAATTCCGGTCGCTGCCGGGGTTGCAACGCCAGTGAAAATAGATATCCATACCGCCAAGTTTTACCAGTTGCGGCATATTTCCCGGGTGGCCAAAAGTGTCGGGAGCCCAGAAAACATTCGCTTCCATCCCCAGGTTCTCTTTAGTCCAGGCCTTTGCGTATAGCATGTGGCGGGCGATATCTTCGCCGTCTGCCATGTTCAGGTCGCCCTCAACCCATGTCCCGGCGACACATTCCCAGCGACCGGCGTCAATATATTTTTTCAGTTTTGCGAATACTTCAGGGTCTTCCTTTTTTACCACGTCGTAAAAAGGCACCTGGCTGATGGTAAATGTCAGGTCGCTGAAATCGTCCATCATGTCGGTGATAGCCTTGGCGTCGCGGCGCATACAATGTACGGTGTCCGGCCATGTCCACATCCAATCCATATCGATATGGGTGTGACCGATGCAATGGACGGTCATCTCTTTTGCCCGGGCAGAAAACGGCTGCAGGATATTCTCCATAGCGGTGATTGACGCAGTTAATTCGTCCCAGCTATTCTTTTCCAATGCTATAAGATTTATCGCTTCGGCGGCTTTTACCGTCAACTGTTTTTCGTCGTCATTCTTTGCCAACCCACTGGCTATGCGCAATTGCAATGCGGCGGCACCGATCTGTATAGCCATATCCTGGCAAACTTCCGAATGTATACCTATCCCGCCCAGTGGGTTAAAGTCCGCCGGCAATTCTGTCGGGATAAAATTAACCACCAGGCGATACTTCTTGCCCGGCTCAATCAACACAGGAAACGGGTCGGCGATAGGGCCGGTGGCGTACCACGCGTGCTCTTCCTTAAATACTTCCACGCCATCCACCCACAGGGTGAACGGACTCCAGCCATTTATAAAGAAACGGGCAATGGTCCCTTTCAGGCTAAACCCGCATTTCTCTTCGGGAAATACCAATTCAGCATAAAACCAGTTTTCCTCGTTCTTTTTCAACATCGATCTGACGTCGTGGTCGCAAACAACCCAGTCATCCTGCACAACCGCAGTCAAAGCATCCTTCGGGGTCAGCGCGGGATGACGCCATACCATCTCAAATCCGCCATCCAACTCCCAGCACTTGGCATCTAATCTGCCCAGCACCGCATCAATATTATAATCAGCCATTTTATCCACCTTCACTAAATTTTTCAATCGGATTTATTCTTGTCAGATTATAGATATTTTTGCTGATGTAAGCAATGAGGTGAATGTGTTTGTTAAAAGTAATTTTAAATAAATAGTAGCAGTTTAATAAAAATGACATTGTATACTAAATTGAAAAGAGAAGTATATTCAAATTATAGACTTTTACATAACCTATTAATTGCAGCATGTGATAAATACTTACTTACTTTGCTTCACCACAATGTGTCAGTTTTTGAAAAATACATTTCCCCTTTCTCTATCTTGTGGAACTTTTATAATATTAATCTATAAATTATGAAAAATAGGTTTAGCAAGAACCTTTATAATTATGGTAAATTAACTACACACCGGAACCCATCATTAATATCAAGCCCAAAGTCATTGGGAATGTTTTCAGCACGATATGTACAACGATTATAATATTCGGTATATTTCCATGATCCACCATGAAGTATTCTGTAATCACCTAATTCTGGACCAGTTGGATTTATCAATGGTAATGATGAATAACTACCATATCGGTCTTTACACCATTCCCATACATTGCCAGCCATATCTTGTGCGTTACACCAACTTGCTCCATCAGGAAAACTTCCTACAGGCCATGTAGATTTCCCATTATTAAGTGAATTATAAGCATTTGCACATTTTGATTTATCCCAACCGTTATTTTGATCTCCTGATTTTATAATACCACCCCAAGGATAATTATTTACTTGAGGCCCACGGGCAGCATATTCCCATTGTGCTTCAGTAGGGATGCTTGTATGAGCCCAGTTAGCATATGCATTACAATCATAATATGTTACATTAACAATAGGATGTTGTTGTAGTGCAGAATCAGACCAGCCTAATTTGCCAGACCAACTATATCCTGAAGGAAATGGTGGCAATGAGTGCGAAGTTGCCAAACAAAAAGCTTGGTATTGCGCAACAGTAACCTCATATTTGTATACCCAGTAACCAGAGAGAGTAACTTGATGTTCAGGTTGCTCATCACCATAAATACTGCCCATGATAAATGTTCCACTTGGCACCCATACCATTGTTGCACCGTCTATAGGATTGGTAATAGTAGTACCGATAACATTAACTACTGTAAAGTCTGCGATGTGTGATGTTACACCGTTAGGGTTTACCACATTTATTTTTCCCGTGGTTGCGAATGGGGGTACTGTTGTAGAAATAGATGTATTGTTATTTACAACGAAAGTAGTTGATAATATTCCGTTGAATTTTACAGCTGTGGCACCTGTTAAGTTCGTTCCGGTAATGGTTACTATTGTACCTACCTCGCCACTGGTTGGAGTGAAAGATGTGATTGTTGGTTCAGGGATAGGCAAAGTTGTGACTGTGAAATCTGCTGAACTTGTTGCTGTGCCATCAGGTGTCGTCACTGATATTTTGCCTGTTGTCGCTCCCGCTGGGACAGTAGCTTTTACTGATGTTGCAGTAATATCTGTGATAGTGTTGACCGCGACTGCAGTTCCATTAAATTTAATTGAGGTTATCCCGCCTAAGTTTGTCCCATTAATAGTTACTACCGTGCCGACGATACCACTGGCAGGTGTGAAAGAATTAAAGGTTGGTGATGTCGGGGCACTTACTATAAAATTAGTTATACTGGTTGCAGTTCCATCAGATGACGTTGCGGTAATCTTCCCGGTAGTCGCGCCAACAGGAACGGTGACATTTAATGATGTTTCAGTGAGACCAGTGACAGAGTTTATTGCAACCGCAGTTCCATTAAATTTTATAGAGGTGATGCCAATAAAGTTTGTTCCGGTAAGGGTAATTACTGTACCTATCGGTCCACTGGTCGGCGAAAAAGAGGTAATGGTTGGGACGGTTGAGTTAACAAGTGGTGACTTGCTTCCACCACCGCAACCGGCAATAATAATTATCATCACTAACGCGATGAAACAGACCGCTATCCAACTGGGGTTTAAAGTTTTAATACGAAAAGTTGCCATCATCAAACCTTCCTTTGGTTAATGCATTTACATTTAATAAACTCTATCTAATGCATAATTAGTTTACCATTATAATGATAATATTTATTGTACTTCCTCTATTTGGTTATGTCAAGTATTTTCGAGAAAGGTAATTACTCAGTTTATTAGATAAAGTTAATTTCTATTTCAGGCAATATCTGAAAATGATGAGAAAATAATTATTCCTATTGATAGAAAATTTTAGTGGGATGAAATTGTTATTGTTGATGGTAGTAAACTGAAAAAATTATAGTTTACATGGTAATTGAAGGGAGCCGGGCTGCGTTTATACTGAGTTAATCGAAGCAACCCTGTTCCAAACGGTGACTGTAATTTTATCCAATTACTATCTATTTTTCAGTTAAAAAGCTATCAAGAACAAGATCTTTTCAAATAATCAACATCATTTAAAGATGTGGTCTCAGTTTGGAACAGGGTCGCTGCCCGGCTCCCCAAAAGCTGTCATTTACCTGAATCAAAATACTTATTTCAGTCTTTAGTTTTAATATACAGGGACAGGTTATCTATAAACAATATTTTCCCGTATTTCTACAATAAGCATACAAAATAATAATGATATTTACGAATATCCACAGTACTAAACGAAAAAACCACCTGAGATACTCTGGTGGTTAGCAATGGTAAGACAAAACGATACTTTTAAAATAATGTTATAGGCGAATTTGGACATTTTTTACTCTCTATCCATGCTGTTGAGTAGAGATGCTGATGATTGCGCAGAATAAAATCATGTTGGCTTCATTAAATTGGTATATCAGAGTTCTGGCTAATCCCTGGTATCGGTAACGAAGACCCGCGGCGAAATCCGGCGGGACGGGGGAGAAGGACAGATATGGCCAATATTGATATGACGGCAATAAACGAAAATTCAAAATTTGCGCATGGGACAATAGAAAAAAGGATGATTAATTTTGCTGGATAACAAATGACTTAAATTAAATATGAATTAAAAATATGATGACAAAATGGCCGCAAAAGTATCATAAATTGATAGTCTGCGGCCATAATTTTAACTGGCATTAAATCCAGTTCGTTATCTTTATTACATTATTAAACTTATCATATTTGCAGCAAAGACAACGAATGGTATAATAGTTCTTGATGATTTTAACTGGTGTCAGAATAAATAAAATCGGCAGTTAAGGCGATTAAGTAATGAGTTCTGACAGAGCCCCTTTCCCTGTGTCTGTAGCGCAATCCTGCACGATGCAGGTAACGCGCGGGGGATGTTGTCCCCCGTATTTCATCCGGTGGTGTGGCAGGTGGGACCGGATGCCGACCCCACCTACTTGATTCACTTCAATTGCCGGGCCAGGGCAATTATCGCCTGCTCCAGACCTTCTGCGTCATCGGCATACAGCGTGACGATGTCGTTCTGCAAACCAAACATCCCCTGTGCCCAGTAGAGGAGAGCGTGCCCCGGTCCCGGGTAGTTTGCATTCACCTGGCGCGGACAGATGCGATACTGCTTTACCAGCCGGGTAATGAGCGGGTTGGTAGCCACATTCCCGAGAAGCACCACCTGTTTATTAATGGTCAGCGGATGGCCGGATTGTTGCAGAGCGGTAGTGTGTCTGGTGGCTGGCCGTTCCTTGATATGCTTGGAAGCCACATCGACGAGGGCATTGATGCCGTGTTTCTGCAGCAGGGTCGCCACGCGTTCGGCAGCCGGGCGGTCAGTCTCCGGCCCGTACAGCACCAGTACCTCCTGCTTTGTGCGAAGTGCTCGATGAATGCGATCGCCGTCCACCACCTCGACTGGACCGGTGGAAGCCTGCAGAACGGAGGGATTCACTTTAACGGCCTTACTGCGGATAATCCCACTTAGTAATTCCTTGACATCAACCTGCCAGCTCCCGTGCAATGTGGAGGAGCCAAGCGGCAGTTCTTCGGTGAATTTGCCATGGCGTGTGGCACGGTAGATGGTGCGGAAGAAGGTGCCATCAGGAGCTGTGATGGTAATAGATAGTGGCACCACCGCGTCGATGGTTTTACGCTTGCCGGTGACTGTTGCTGACAGCACCATCATTGGCGATTTCCAGCGAACGCTCATCTGCACATCGTCGATGGCGGTCGGCAACAACGCGTAGAGGGCGGCATCACCCTTGTCAAGATTCAGCGTCAGTTCTCGCGTATCGAGCCGCTTGCCGGCAAAAACGTCGTAAGCGGCACCGCTACCCGACGGCAAAGTGACCTTGCCGCTGGCGGGCGTCAGGTTCCAGCGTGGAGTAAGGCTTCCATACGCGCTCTTTGTGCGATTGGCATCAGGAATGTCTTCCTGCGCCATGTTGACCACCCACAGGTAACGAGCGCGGTCGCCACCCTGTCGGGTGGTCATCCACATCGGGTTATCGCAGGTGACCACCGGTTTGACCAGCGGTTCGATAAGCGCCTTAAAGCGCGGCAAATCTTTGCCTACCAGGGCATCGAACCGCCGGCGATCCGTCCAATCCTGATACTCCGGCCTGCTGGACCTGGCATTGCTGAACCAGTCGGTGAAGGCAAAGGGCAGTACGATGGCGCCTTTAATATGAACGGTAGAGCCGGCGTCCAACACCACAATACCGCCTTGAGCGATGTAAGATTCCAGCTTCCGCACCAGCGGCTCATGCCGGTAGGTTAGGCCTGGCACCAGAATAACCCGGTACAATCCGGCTTTTCCAGCCAGCACTTCCTCTTCCTCAATACGGCTGGTTGGAAAATGTGCGGCTTGAGTCATCATCCAGGCGGTATTCAAACGCCCGACATAGGTTTTGCCGCCATGCCAGTCCGTAACTTCCTTTGAAAAATCAAATATGTGCTGGTGCAGGCTATGCAGAATGCCAACGCCTTCGCGCAGTTTCTGTGTATGGTACAGCATGCCGGATATTGGCAAGATGCGCTTGGAAACCTCCTCCGCCTGCGGCCAGGTTTCATGCCAGTCGAGTGGCCACACCAGCCCCTCCACCTTTTGTGCGAGTGTTGAATAGACACAGGCACGTACACCGTCCACCGGCATCAGGTTCATAGACCAGGTCGGCAGCATCCACAACGGCTTATCCCACGCGCCGCTGCGCATGGCATCGGTTTCGTGCGCAGGATACCACATGCCAAGCTGGCGATCAGTGTAGGCATGGGTGGACAGCACATCAACACCTCTGGCTTGTTGAGGAGGATAGCAGCCATCGGTGGGGGCGGCGGACCATTCGTATATCTGGCTGTAGCCGATGAGCTTTGGATCGACCTCTTTCACGGCCTGCGTGGCCATGGCGAAGGCGTCGCCGAGGACGGTTGTGCGCCAGAGGATAAAGTCCGACCACCCCTGCCAATCGTCCTGCGGCTGGCGCCAGTTCGGCACCGATTTGCCAGTTATTCGCTTATACTCTGTGCGCTGGATAGGCACGGCCATGGGGCCGAGGTAGTCCTCCTTGGCCGGCTTGCGTTCGCCAAGGTCATACATCTTGCCGTCAGGCGTCTCCACACCCCAGGTCAATCCCGGCTCATCGGCATAGTGTACGCCAACAAAGCCCCCATGCGGTCGCAAATGCTGCGCTAAATGCTTCGCCCGATAGAGGAGGCTCTCCACCGTTTCCGGATCGCTCCAGTCATTGTGACTGCCGTCCGGCTGGTGCTGGCCGGCCAGCGTATTGAGTGTGCTGTAGCGCGCCTGCGCCTGTATTAACAGGTCAACTTGCGCCGGCGGGACATTGACTCCGCCATGCTGCAGCATGAGCATGTTGATGCCATATAGATCGCGCCAGCGGCGAATGCGCTCGATTGGTGGGGTGTTTTTCTCGTAAAAACTCGGTTTTTCGCCCCAGATGTTGCCCTGGTAGACGCAGATGGTAAAGGGGGTGTTCGGTATACTGCTGACCACCTGCAGTGTATATGACGGGCTGCCGCCGGCCGACACCGTCCAAGCACCCGGCGCGAGGGCGTAGGATGGCAGCGTAAGCGTAGCCCGACCCTGGATTACCGGTACCGTCAACTGGCGGCTTCGACCGGCACTGACCAACGTCACCGTAGCTTGCAAGCCGGAGGCGGGAATAACCAGTGGAATCGTTTCGCTGTCATAATACCAGATGCGGCCGGTCGGTGAGAACGGTCGTTCTTCTTCGGCTGCGTTGGCCAACATTGGACAGCATAGAGACAGCAGTAACAACAAGGTAAGATACATGGGAAACCCTCCAGTAACAGTGTCATTGGCAACTCGTGGCGTACTATTTTATACTGATACAAGACAGGTTAAAGGTGAATAAACT
>JBIJDE010000269.1:0-6457 GCA_044344305.1 Armatimonadota bacterium | reverse complement strand
TGATAAAACAATAGCTTCTTTAATAATCAAAACCTTTGTTTTAAACTCCCCTCCTTGCCAAGGAGGGGTGGCCGAAGGTCGGGGTGGTTTTCGCCTACCACAAACCCGCAAACTAACCATTTAAAAAATAGGTTATGCAATTGCCTGTACGAACTTAATTTTTTTATATAATATCAACCAGCATTGTGGATATCAAATTTCACCTCGTGATATCCATTTTTCCTGCCGCAGTGAGTTTACTATTGCTTTTTGCGCGGACAGGCTTTCCATTGCTGATTCCAATGTGCTCAGCGGTTCGGCATTTCCTTTACATATCTCCAGAAAATGCAGGGATTGTTCTACTATGCCAATATGTCCGGTGCTGGATTCTATAGGTGGAACCCATATTTTCACCGGATCCGGGGTATTAACATTGGCGTGAAAACGGACATGTCCCGAACCGTTTGGCTCCCAATGCTCCAATTCGAATTTCCCCAGTGAACCTACCACACCGGTACGTACAAAGCAATAAGCACTGCAATCAACCTGGTCTATGGTTAAACGTTGCCCACCTTCCAGATCAATTAATACCGTGGTTGCGTCCATTGTATCGCGATCTGCCGGACCACCCATGAATTGTCGGCCAGATGCAAAGACGCGAGTCCATGGACGTTTGAGAATATACAGCAATGCATCCATCGAATGAATGCAACAATCCAGCAGCGCACCCCCAAGGGTGTCCATGTGGTTTTGCCAATTTCCCGCATCACGCCAGTAAGTCGGATAGAAGAATTGTATCCATGCACTGCGCAACTCGCCAAATTCCGGGTCGTTAACATGATCATACAGATATCGGTAAATAGCCGCATGATGCATCTGAAATCCGACTTCTACATGCTTTCCCGCTTCGTTTCTTGCTTTTATCATCGCGTTGCCATCTGCTAAATTTTGACATAATGACTTTGCGACCAGAACATGACAACCGGCTTCCAGTGCCTGAATTGTCATCGGCGCATGAAGTGGAACCGGTGTCATCACAAATACCGCATCAGGTTTTGCATTATGCAACATAGCACTATAATCTGTGTAGCATACTGATTTTGGCACACCATATATTGCCGCTGTTTCTACAGTCAGTTCATCAGATACATCACAAAGACCAACAATCTCTACATCCTGCCGACCACGATAATGCTCTAAATGTTCACAACCGTGACGCAGACCAACAACGGCTATTCTCACTTTTTTATTCATAAATTATATAGTTCCTAATTTTAAATTTTCAAACACAGCAAAACCATGTAAATAGTTTACACATTGCCTTTCTTGTTTGATAATGGTTTACCTTTTAAAAAAGTGCTTTTTCTTCAATTTAATTTATTTTGTGCTGAATATTCTATAATTTGCTATAAAACAAGGATGCAAAATTGTAATGATTAAATAAATTTGCTATAATAAAAAATCAGGACAAATAAAATGAATATTCGCAAACTATTCCGTATAATTTTTATAGTGACAGTATCATTTGAACTTATTTGCCTCATCGGTAAATTGCTTTTTGATGTTGAGTTTTTATATGTCAATGTAATTTTCTACTCTATATATATTACATTAATTTCAAGTTTTGCTGTTATTCCAAAGAAACGAGTTATGATGTGGATATTCTATCCCATAATAATATTGTTAATGCCAGTAAACCTTTATGAACAATTTTTGTATGGAGGATGGATGGCGCCAACATATACAACTACATATAAATCACCACGGCATATAAACACATTATATATAGGAAATTCTGTTGTTATCTATTTTGGTGGTATTTATGAATATAGTTTTTACAAATCAACAGGAATATTTTTCAAGAAAAAGATATGTGAAAATGTTTCAACAACAGTAAATGGACATCATATCTATTTAGAAATTGAAACACTAAGATGGATTGATGATTACACTGTGAGTATTAAAAGAAGTTCAAATTCAATAAGAAAATTATCGGATTTAATAATTGATTTGAGATAATAGAATGTGAAGTATCATTTTACCACTTGCCAATCAGGAGATTGGCGTTCCCGAGGGATAGCCGGGCTACGACCCATAGTATTCTACATATCTCAAAAATATACAAAAAAGAGGTGTTTTTATCAAATAATTCCATAGCCCACAGCATCGCTGTGGGTCCTAATACATAACAATTTTACGCCCTGTAAGGGCACAATTCCTCAACGAAAAGGGATTATGCTCTTACAGAGCGTTAATATATATCGTAAAACCACCCACGGCGTTGCCGTGGGCTATGGAATTAACGAAAAGATATGTAAAATACTATGGCTCCCGCCCTGTTCCAAACGGTGACTATTATTCAAACATTTCTATTCTCTTTAAAACCTTAATGCTTTCCTTTCTACGCCGACTTCCGCAATCCCAGTTCTTCTCTTATCAGCATGATTATTCCTATCAGGCCGAAGAATACGGCGGGGGCCCAGGCACCGAGAAGGGGGTTTATACCGCGGGTTTCGGTGAGTACCTGCGCCCATTGAGTGCTTACTACAAAACAGAATGCCACGATGAATGATAGCAGCAGACCGGTGAAACCGCCGTGGCGGCCGAATCTGACAGCCAGCGGGATAGCGAGGAGGGCGGCTACCAGTGGGGCGAGGGCGTTGGAGAATTTGCGGTGTAGATAGTAGGTTAGCAGTTTCGGGTCGCTGATGATGACGCCCATCGACAGGCGGACACCTTTGCGCAAATCCAGCAATTGCCGTATCGACAGTTCCTCGGCAGTGGCAGGAGAGTCGGTCATATAGGTGTAGATTTCATTATTCATATTCATCCATGAATCTGCACCGGTGACGTCGATATAGTTGCCCAGGTTGCCTGATTCATCAAATGTATACATCCGCGGGGTCTGTAATGGATTTAGCGGGTCTGCCATCAGCATCCATTGCCCGCCATGATTCTCCGCAACCGGGATAGTTATGAGAGTGGGGAATTTTCCCGGGTTTGGTTTCCATACTATAACTCCGCTCAGCCGGTGGTTGCGCGGGTCTACTGTTTTAACATATACCACGGTACCATTATCCAACCTGATAACCTGATCAGACGGTATGACCGCCTCGGGTGATTGAGATGATATTCTCATCTTAATTCTTTCCGCCTGGTGGCTGGTATACGGTATCACCCTATCTTGCAGGTATAATATGCCGCAGGAAATGAAGATGCAAATAATTATTACCGGAGTTATGATACGGGTCAGGGATATCCCCGCCAATCGCATCGATTGCAATTCCCGGTCGCGTTCCAACCGGTTCAATGCCAATGCAACTCCGAGTAGTACCGAGGCGGGAATTGCCTGTACCAGCACGGAAGGAAGATAATATAACAACATCATGCCAAAATCGTTAATGGGAGCATTGGCGGAGTATACTGTTCGCAGCAAAATATACAACTGATTGCCTACCAGCAGCATCAACATCACCACTATCCCGGCGGTGAACGGAGTTGCCATCTCTGCCAACAGGTACCGGTCAAACTTTCTCATCCTGCCACCTCATATATTCCCACCGGAAAACCTGCCGCCTCGGTGAATCCCAACTTTAAATACATCTGATAAGCGCGGTGATTATTATTCGTCACCGCCAGGTCAACCGACTCGACCCCTTCATTTTGCAATGTTTGCAGGCTGGTCAGCATCATGGTACGTGCATACCCGCGACGTTGCAGATGCGGACTTACTGAAATCTCGACTATACTCGCTACACCGTTACCTTCGTCAACAACCAGATTCACCCCTGCCATCTTATCTTCATGATAAAGACAGAGGCTGGCTTGCGGGTGTATGGCACCGTATTTGCCGGCAAGAATAGATAATATGCCGTGACGGCAATCCGCAGGAGAATCTCCGAAAAATACCGGATACAGTTTTTTATCCAGCGTTCCGTCATTAGCCGCATATATCAATTCCGCCGCCGAATCCAGTTTGGTAATATCCCATGGTTTGATTATACAATCCTGCGACAGGTCGTCACTGAGGGATAATCCTGGTAAATTTATTGTCATTCTGGTACGGTGATACAGTTCAAAACCAGCTTGTTCCAATCCGTAACCATCTGATTCGCCGGGGACAAGTTGGCGTTCTGCACGAATGTAATGTATTTTGCGGGGGGCTGCCATGATTTCGTTTATTGCATATGTAGCCATTATCGTGGCGGTGGCATCGTCATCAGTGCGCATGGTCCAGGGAACTGTAATCTCGGCGGCATTGCCATCATAATCCATCACGATTATTCCCCGCAATAACCCGTTCTGGGTCATAACGATGCCGTCAGCCTGGCGTGTTGCGCGTATCAGCCGGTCATTAACATAATTTGTGAATGAACGTCCGCAACTATCAAGGTATTTGGTGGTGAATTGCGCCAGTACAGGAACCCATTCTGTACTTCCAGCAGAAATTCTGGTGATAATATCATCCATCAAATTTCCGCCTTCAACTCTTCGTTCAATTTTTCGTATATCTTGATCGCTTCTTCTGCCGGTGCGTCTGCTATCATTTTTCCATGGTCCAGCACCATCACCCGGTCGCATAAGTCGCGAATCGCATCCATACTGTGACTGACAAATATCACTGTACGGCCATTTTTAACCACTTCGTGCATTTTACGCAATGATTTATGCTGAAAAGCCAGGTCACCTACCGCCAACACTTCATCCAGCAGTAATATCTCCGGTTCCAGGTGAGCGGCAACGGAAAATGCAAGACGGACGTACATACCAGATGAATAATGTTTTACCGGAGTGTCTAAAAATTGCGCTATCTCAGAAAATTCAACAATTTCATCGAACTTACTGGAGATTTCCGTTTTTTTCATTCCCAAAATAGAGCCATTGAGATAGATATTTTCTCGGCCAGTTAATTCGGGATGAAAACCGGTACCAACCTCCAGCAATGCCCCCATTCGACCGTAATATTCAATCATTCCTCGGGTTGGGTTGGTAATACGCGCCAACAACTTCAGTAGAGTGCTTTTTCCGCTACCATTACGACCAATTAATCCCAGTACCCGTCCACGATCCAGGGTGAAATCGATATCCTGCAATGCCCAGAAGCTATTTTTTATGGTGATTTCTTTTTTGCCCGCCAACGAAGCAATGAAGTTTTGCAGCATTTCGTACGTACGGGTCGATGTTAACTCACCCAGTACGTATTGTTTCCATATTCCGCTTACTTTGATTGAATTATCCATTAGAGGTCATCCGCAAATTTTCGCTGGGCATGATGAAAGAAAAATATTCCGGTAATCAGAATAAATATCGATATCAGAATAGGCCAGATTATTTCAATACCAGGAGTATAGATATCGCCAAATATGCACCATTTCACACCGTCAATCGATGCCATCATCGGGTTCAGTCCATACAATAATCGCGTTTTACCATGTACCAGACTGGTAGGATAAGTTACTGGAGAAGCAAAAAACCATATCTGTACTATAACCGGCAATAGATGGTTAATATCGCGATAACGAACCCCCCAGCATGAAAACCATATTCCAAACCCCAATGCTGTTATTGCCGCCAATAAAATGAAAAATGGAATCAATAGCAGTTTCCAGGTGATGACTATGACCAGTCCTTTAAATATCACATAAAACGATAGCAGGCAGATAAATGTGATGGCAACAAATAGTAAATCGTAAGCAGCAGGAAGTGCGGCGGCAATGGGAACCGACAAGCGGGGGAAATAAACCTTCCGTATCATTTCACCGGTATTTATAACGCTGTTAGTCACCCGGGTTAATATAGCCGCGAAAAATTGCCATAACATGAGTCCTGCAAAAACAAATATCGGGTAAGGCAGCCCATCAGATGGCACCCTTACAACGCGACCCATAAAGGTGGTGAATACCAACATCAGCAGTAACGGTTGCAATATTACCCAGGCTGTTCCTAAAAAAGATTGCTTATAACGTATGGATATATCGCGCCAGGCGAGTATAAGTATCAGATCGCGTCGTTCAATTACTTCTCGCAACATATCACCCATAGATATACCACCCGCACGAATAACAACATGTGGTATTTCTCTATCAGCATTCAGTTTTGTTTCTGTTGCATTATTAATCAAGACAATTACATAGTTACTCCAAATCCCGCCAATTTCCTGCAAAATCTCGTGAAACTTGATTTATCGTATCGTTTAAATCCTAACTGAAATGAATTGGACAAGGTAATCGGTGTCGCTGCGCTGCAGCTTAGTATCTTTTCATAATCTGAGTACTATTAATATATCGCCGCGCTGCGGCTGGAAATGTTGTCATATAATAATATTGTGCTATTAAACAAACCAGCCGCAGCGCGGCGGTCGAGTAGAGAGCTCCATACCATTGTTGCACCGATGGCTCTGATTGCCGGACTAACGCGCCGGATGCGTCGCCCATCGGATATCTTGGCATTGATATACGCTCCCCCTCACAGAACCGTA
>JBIJDE010000356.1:0-5380 GCA_044344305.1 Armatimonadota bacterium | reverse complement strand
CAGAGCCGCTGGAGAAACAGCTCCTGTTTTATTCACATGTGTTGCTGCTTTTATGCCATCCTTGCCTAAATCATTATTCGATAAATGTATGGCTTTGCCATATCATTTATATATAATATCCACTCAAGTGCCTGATGCTCCATTGAATGTTCAATGGGGAACAGCATTAACATTGTTGATAATTGCTGTGGGATTAAATATAGCAGCATCTTTTGTACGTGTTCATTTCCGCAAGAACCGTGCCTGGTAATAAATTAGGGGGAGAAATGGCCATTTCAATGATGGATAAAAGAGGTAATACTGATATGTTAAATATTGAAAAAAAACATATTACTACTAATGAAGCGATTGAAAAGATCAAAATTGAAAATGTGAATTTCTATTATGGTTCACATCAAGCGTTGATTAATGTAAGTATGAATATCAAATCAAATCAAGTTACTGCATTAATCGGACCTTCAGGATGTGGGAAATCAACTTTTCTGAGGTTGCTTAATCGGATGAATGATATTATTCCTAATGTTAAAATGGATGGGAAAATATCAATAGGTGATTGTGATATATACGACAAGACAACGGATGTAGTTGAATTGCGTAAAAGGGTAGGTATGGTATTTCAAAAACCAAATCCTTTCCCGAAATCTATTTATGAAAATATTGCTTTTGGACCGCGCATTCATGGAGTGAAGTCAAAAGCAGTATTAAATGATTTAGTTGAATCAAGTTTAAAGGCTGCAGGTTTGTGGAATGAAGTAAAAGATAGAATTCACAATAATGCCATGGGATTATCCGGCGGTCAGCAGCAACGGTTATGTATTGCGAGGGTATTAGCAGTAAATCCTGATGTAGTATTGATGGATGAACCTTGCTCTGCACTGGATCCTATATCAACATCCCGTATTGAAGACTTAATGAACGAATTAAAAGAACAATATACAATTGTTATTGTTACGCATAATATGCAGCAAGCCGCTCGTGTGTCAGAAGAAACTGGATTCTTTCTCAATGGTGAGATGATAGAATTTGCAAAATCAGAGATTATCTTTACTGATCCGCGTGATAAGCGTACAGAAGATTATATTACCGGTAGATTCGGATAAAGGAGAAGATATGAGAAGTCATTTAGATCGTGAATTTGAAAAATTAAAAAAACAGATTCTTTCATTATCAGCTGATGTTGAAGAATCTGTTATGAAAGCTGTTAATTCAGTAGTGAATCGTGATCCTATTTTAGGTGAAGAAGTAATCGCTGCTGATGAAGAAATAGATTTCAGTGAAGTTGACGTTGAAGAAGAGGTGTTGAAGATACTTGCTCTTCACCAACCTGTTGCAGGTGATTTAAGATTTGTATTGGCAATTCTTAAAATCAATAATGATTTAGAGAGAGTAGGGGATGAAGCGGTAAATATTGCAGAGCGTTCAATATTTCTTGCCAATCATCCATTACCTATACCACCTTTCGACTTTAATGTTATGGCAAATAAAGCACAAAATATGTTACGAATGAGTTTGGACTCGTTAATGAACGTGGATGCATTAACAGCGAAGAAAGTATGCAAATTAGATGACGAAGTTGATGAATTAAATCGAATGATGTATAGTCATGTTCAAACAGCTATCAGGCAAAATCCTGAATATGTCGAAAACTTAATTCATCTATTATCAATTTCTCGTCACTTGGAACGAATCGCAGACTATGCTACAAACATTGCTGAAGATGTAATTTATATGATAGAAGGTACAATTATTCGGCATAAAACAGAGATATATTTATCTATTGAAAATTAAAGGGTGATAAATGAAATATCGTATATTAATAGTTGAAGATGAAGAAGATATTTTGGAATTGATCAGGTATTCTCTTGAGAAAGAAGGATATCTGGTGACGGTTGCTATGAGCGGTGAGGATGCAGTAAGATTAGTTCGTGTTAATAATTTTGATCTAATCTTGCTGGATCTAATGCTGCCGCAAATGGATGGCCTGGAAGTATGCAAAATATTAAAACGAGATTCAAAAACAGAGAATATACCTATTATGATGCTAACTGCAAAATCATCTGAAACAGATATAGTAACTGGTTTAGAGTTAGGTGCTGATGATTATATGACCAAACCTTTCAGTCCGAAAGTATTGATAGCCCGTATGCGAACGGTTTTACGTCGACAAAATACAGAAGTTACCCAAAATGATAGCGAAGTAATTCGATTAGGGAAAATTCAAATCCATCCAGGTCGTCATGAGGTATTAGTTGATGGTGGTAGAATTGATTTGACTTTTACTGAGTTTAAAATTTTACAAATGTTGGCGCGTCGTCCAGGTTGGGTATTTTCAAGACAACAAATAGTTGACACTGTTTGTGGTGATGACAATATGGTAACTGAACGTGCTGTCGATGTACACATTTTAGGACTTAGGCGAAAGATGGGTGATATGGGGAAACATATTGAAACTGTGCGAGGCGTAGGATATAAGTTTGCCGAGGATTACAGATGAAGCAAAAGCCGTTATTATTGCACCTTTATATACCGTTATTTATGGTAACATTACTTACCGTTATAGCGGTAATGCTTGACGCAGGATTCTTTATTAAAGAGTTTGATGAAGAACAAACAAGAGATAATTTGTATGCACGAGCAAAATTAGTAGAGATGCAACTAACAGATAATGTTTGGAAAGATAATGCCAAAGTAAATGAGATATGTCGCAGTGCAGGGAAAGTATCAGCTACAAGAATAACTATTATTAACCCCGATGGTATTGTGATAGCGGATTCACAAGAGAATCCATTGAATATGGATAATCATGGTAATAGGCCAGAAGTCATTGCTGCATTACTTGGTAATACAGGTGCCAGCACGCGATATAGCAAAACATTAAAACAACAAACTTTCTATGTTGCTATTCCTGTGATAAATAATGGAAAAATTGTATCTGTTGTGCGAACTTCATTGCCATTGAAATTTATCAATCAAGCTATAAATATTGTTAAAGTAAAGCTTTTATATGCATCATTAATAATTATAATAATTTCAGCGATGGTAAGTTATTTCCTATATATTAAATTATCCAATCCTATCAGTGAAATTCGTGATAGAGCGATTAAGTTTGCAAGTAATGATTTTGAGCATAAGTTACCCCACTATAGTATTGCTGAATTAGAAAGTCTTGCCAGCGCAATGAACTATATGGCTGAACAACTATACGAAAAGATTGATTTAACAACCCAACAAAACAGTAAGTTGGAAGCTATTTTAACAAGTATGATGGAAGGTGTGGTAGCAATAGACAATTCGGAAAGAATTATTATAATGAATAGCGCTGCTGCAAAATTAATGAGTGTTGATGTAAATAATTCACATGGTAAAAAGATATATGAAGTAATAAGAAATGCTGATTTTTTACGTTTTTTAAATAAGATTGTTGATTCCGGGAAGATGTGTGAGGAAGAGATAGTATTCCATGATAATAATATCCTCAGATACATGCAGTCGCACGGAGTAGTAATAAAAAATGATAAAAATGATGTAATCGGCATTTTGATTGTTTTAAATGATGTTACAAATTTGCACCGGTTAGAAGAAATTCGACGAGATTTTGTAGCAAATGTTTCTCATGAATTGAAAACACCTATTACAAGCATTAAAGGTTTTGTAGAAAGTCTGCAAGATGGAGCTATTGATGAACCCGCAGATGCACAGCGATTTCTGGATATTATTGCGCGACATGCAGATCGACTGAATAATATTATTGACGACCTTCTTGCACTTTCTCACATTGAGCAAGTCGGTGGCGCAGGCATACAAATGGAAATAGCCGATGTTGCTTTGATGCTGGAAAATGCTGTAAATTCGTGCGAGTATAAGTTATCAGAAAAAAATATTAAAGCCGTTATAAGCTGTTCCCCAGAATTAAAAGCAGTCATTAATTCCCCGTTAATAGAACAGGCAGTTATAAATTTGATTGATAATGCGGTAAAATATAGTGATAGTGGCACCGTTGTTACAGTGTCCGCGATGATAGAAATTGATGAATTGATTATAAAAGTAGCGGATCATGGAACCGGAATACCTGCTGATGCATTAGGTCGCGTTTTTGAACGATTTTATCGTGTTGATAAAGGCAGGAGCAGAAAGTTAGGTGGTACAGGTTTGGGATTGGCAATTGTAAAGCATATCCTGCAAACCCATGGTGGGCATGCTGATGTTGAAAGTATTGTTGGAGAAGGTTCTGTTTTTTCTTTACATATTCCGTTGAAATAAAAAAGAGCCGGAATAAATTCCGACTCCTTCAATATTAAATATAGATTGAATTAATCTTTCTTATTTGCTGCATTCCATACTTTTGAAGGTAATGCCCAAAGATCAATAAATCCTTTAGCCAAGCTTTGGTCAAATACATCACCAGTGTCATAGGTCGCAAGGTCGAATCTGTATAATGACTGATTTGATTTTCTACCAGCAGCCATACATACACCTTTATGCAATTTCATTCTAACTTCACCATTGATAGCTTTTTGTGTTTCATCAACAAATGCGTCTAATGCCATGCGTAATGGGCTAAACCACAGACCATTATAAATTAACTCGGTGTATTTCTGTTCAACACCTAATTTATAATGCATGACCGACCGTTCAAGGCATAATGATTCTAATTCACGGTGAGCAGCTATTAGAGTAACTGCTGCTGGGCATTCATAAGTTTCACGGCTTTTAATACCGACTAATCGGTTTTCAATCATATCAATACGACCAACGCCATGTTCACCCGCAAAACCGTTTAATTGAATTACGATATCTTTTAATGACATTTTTTTGCCATCTAAGCTTACAGGTATACCTGCTTCAAAACCGATATTTACATATCCTGCATCTGAAGGTGCTTCTGTAGGTGATTTAGTCCAGGTCCATACATCTGCAGGTGGTTCATTCCATGGGTCTTCCAACACACCGGCCTCACAACTTTTACCCCAGAGATTAACATCTAATGAGTATGGACTTTTCTTAGTTACCGGGATTGGCACATTATGTTTTTCAGCATAAGCAATTTCCTGGTCACGGGTCATGCCCCATTCACGAACAGGTGCGAATATTCTCATTTGTGGGAATAAACATTGCCAGGTTACTTCAAATCTTACCTGGTCATTACCTTTTCCTGTGGAACCATGTGCGAGTACGGATGCGCCTTCTTCAACAGCAACTTCACCAACTAACTGGGCAATTAACGGACGTGCCAGTGCGGTTGATACAGGATAACGGTTTTCATACATCGAGTTTGACTTCACAGCACGGCTTATAAATTCATTTGCAAATCTTTCTTTAGCATCAATAACGATTGACTTAACTGCACCAAGATTTAATGCTTTTTCGCGAATACCACTGT
>JBIJDE010000268.1:0-6480 GCA_044344305.1 Armatimonadota bacterium | reverse complement strand
CATAAGTTGATGGGATGGTTTTAATGCGGAATAAAAATGCTTCCCAGGCTTCCTTACTGTAGTAGACCAGACATTCGCCATCAAAACTACGAGTGAGAAAACCACCTTCGTTAAAAAACGAAAGGAAACGGCGGGGAACGCTGACCCTGCCTTTATCATCTAATTGGTGCTCGGACTCGCCGAATATCTGCATCTTACCCCTTGACTAACCCACTTTGTACCACTAAGTATCAACTTTTTATCAATTTTGTATCAACTTGAACCCAGTATACCCCACATTAGGGGTGTGTGCAAGGGGAAAATAGAAAAAAATTAATTTTTTTTATTTTTTTTTGTTGATTAGTTGCAAGGTTGGTAAGTTAGGGAGTTAGGGAGTGTGCAAATAATAATCAGTCGGATCCGACCGATCCGCCTGATAATGCCCCTACAAGTCGTAAAATGTGTCCGATAAATAAACTCACGGTTTGGCTATCGAATGGTGTTAATAATACTATGGAAGATATAGATCCCTTTCTACAACATTCGAAGAAGAGGAGTTACCTAAAAAACAATAATCCTAAAAACTGAAAACTGAAAACTAATTCAAAAAAAAAGGCCGGGCATCTCTGCCCGGCCTTTCGCTAATTGATTTTAGACAAGGGTTTTTGCCAGGTCTACAGCGGATGCTGCGTCTGGGGAATAACCGTCTGCGCCGATTTCGTCTGCGAACTGCTGGGTTACTGGTGCTCCACCGATCATAACCTTGATTTTACCTTTCAGGCCTTCTGCTGCGAGGGCTTCGATGGTGCCGCGCATTGATGGCATGGTGGTGGTGAGCAGGGCTGACAGACAAATAATCTGTGCGCCGCCTTCTTTGGCTAAAGCGATGAATTTTTCTGGTGATACGTCAACGCCAGCGTCAATGATATCGAAACCATTACCCTGGAGCATCATAGCAACAAGATTTTTTCCGATGTCATGCTGGTCGCCCTTAACGGTACCGATAACAACGGTTCCAACCGGCTTAACGCCACTGTCGGCGAGGAGCGGTTTTAAAATTTCAAGACAGGATTTCATAGCACGTGCAGCAATGAGAACTTCTGGTACATAGAACTCGTTGCTTTTGAACTTTGTGCCTACAACTGCCATACCGGCGATTAAACCGTCGGTAATGAGGGCCTGCGGGTGAACGCCATCGCTCAGCGCTTGCTGAGTCATTGCTACCGCATCATTTTTCTTACCGCGGATGATTGCATCCGCCAGTAATTTCAGGTCAACTGCCATAGCTTGTAAACCTCCGAGCATTAAAATGCTAAATTTGATATCCGAACTGCGGGTAGAATACCAGTATAATCAGTGATTTACAAGGGGGTAGAAATGAAATTTTAGTGATTTTCGTATGGTAATTTCGTGCTTTTGGTTTTTATGCTTAATATCTAATAAGGAACTGGTATGTTTTGATGATTTTATAGCTAAATAATAAAGTTGACCGAATAAAAAAAAGTTCTTTAAAAAAACTATTGTGAAGAAAAAGATGAGTAATAACCGAGTTGTTTTTGGGCTTCATCATGAATCTTATCGCCTTCACATGCCATTTCCAATACGCTTCGAAAGGTTGCTTCGCCTTCATCAAACATACCAAGCATGGTGTAGGTTTTCGCAAGGTTGAGGATTATTTCAGGGTCGCAGGGATCTAGCCCACGGGCTAATTCCAATTCTGCTATTGATTCATCGAAATAACCGGTGAAACAGTAAACGAGCCCGAGCTCCATGTGTGCGCGGGCGAAATTAGGATCGGCTTCTATAGCCTGTTTCAGACACTCGGTCGCCGGGTCATAATCGCCACTTATGCGCAGTTCGATTCCCTGCTCATATAGCTTTAATGCCTCAGAATTCACATTGAGCGTCATTACTTCTCCTATTACGAAGTAAATTTATCGTCGCTTGTCGGGTGATATCCCCGTACAAAATCAGCACCGGACATAGGTTTTTTGCCAGCCGGCTGTAATTCAATTATCTGCAATTTTCCATTACCTGTCAAAACTATCATTCCATCTTTTTCATCATTTATGATAATTTGACCAACCGCTACTGCATTGGAAGATATATTACCACTAATTTGCCGGGTACGCAAAATTTTAACAGGGAAATCGCGAAAATTTGTTACAGCAACCGGTGCAGGCATCAAAGCGCGTACCTGTAATGCAATTTCTTCAGCCGATTTTGTCCAATCAATAGCTCTTTCTTCTTTTTTAATAGATGGCGAAAAAGTTACCATTTGATCGTCCTGCGGGGTTCGCGGTGCATTACCAGCGGCTATTTTCGGCAACCATTCTACAATTAAATCAGCGGCAATGTGTGACAACTTCTCGGTTAATGTGCCACTGTCATCATCCTGGGAAATTTCAGATTTGCCTACTGCTATTACATCACCGGCATCCATCGCCTTAACCATCCACATCAGCGATACGCCTGTTTCGGTTAATCCCTGCCAAATAGCACGTTGAATAGGTGCGGCACCGCGCATTGCCGGTAATATTGATCCATGTAAATTTACCGGTCCATATTTCGCGCTGTCCAATAACCGTTGATTTAAAAATTGCCCATACGCCGCAACTACTAAAAAATCCGGTTGCAGATTTTCTATCTGCGAGATAAAATCCGTATCGCGACAATTTTCTGGTTGTATTACAGGAAGTAATAATTCTTCTGCAGCAATTTTTACTGGTGGAGCTGTCAGCTTATTACCGCGACCCGCCGGACGGTCGGGTTGAGTTACGACAACGATATCATAACCGGCTTTTGACAAAGCCTGTAATGGAGGTATAGCAAAACTGCTGGTGCCGAAATATACAATCCGCATTTCAATAATCCCTAAATTCAAGTGTTTAGTTTTCGGTTTTCAGTTTTCAGTATTCCGAGCATCCTGCTCGGAATACACTTGTAAAACCTTTTTAAATTTATAATTAAGGTTTGTGGTAGGCGAAAACCACCCCGACCTTCGGCCACCCCTCCTTGGCAAGGAGGGGAGTTTAAAATGAAAGCTTTGATTATTAAACAGCCATTATATTATCAAGTAACTACCATAACTCCCCTCCTTGGCAAGGAGGGGGTAGGGGGTGGTTTGGTTGATTATATAATTAATAGTTTTTGAAAAGAGCCTGCATAATTTTTAATTTTTAATTGTAAATTGCAATTTGCCATTTACCCACTGCCCCGCACCAAGCATGACGTTGCCACCTGGTCACCGGCATCGCGGAATAAGCGTAATGCTTCTTCAACAGTGGTAGGTGTTTCTATATAATTCCCATCGACGTCTTCCGCGCCGGTAAACCATCTGGCGGTGCCTGGGATTACATTGTCTACAAATAATTTGCCATTTAAATGGAGATTTTCATGTTGTATCGCCCTTGCCCACAGACCTTCGCCGGCAAAAGTCATAATGCGACCACGACGGTTTGTCGCTCTGACGACTACTCTGCTGGCGCAAGTTACATCCCCATGGAGACCCGGCAGGCTGAGACAGCCCTCAACGCCGGTTTGTTCGCCTTCGGACAATATAATATGCGGATTAATAAATTCTTGCGGACCATCACCAGCGTCAACTACAAATATACGCAAAGATAATCCAACCTGGGGTGCGGCAAGACCTACCCCGTCAGCTGAATACATGGTATCTATCATATCATTTATTAGCAACCGGACTTCATTAGTAACTTTCCCGACCGGTTCGGCTATTTTTGCCAACACCGGGTCGGGATATTTAACTATATTCAAAATTGACATTATTCCAGTCCTCTATATGATATTTACCCGCTATCATTAGTCCTGCAAACCTACACGACACTTTTCTTCATGCTGTTCCATAGCGTCTTTCTCAAATGTTTTGTATGTTGATAACCGATCGCGTAATTCGTCAAAATTCACCAAATGACCATCAAACTCCGGTCCATCAACACAAGCGAATTTCGTTTCACCGCCAACGTTTACCCGACAACCGCCGCACATGCCTGTACCATCAATCATTACCGGGTTCAACGATACAATGGTATGTACGCCATAAGGACGTGTCAGTTCAGAAATAGCCCGCATCATCGGTACTGGGCCTACCGCATAAATAATATCTATTCCACCCGCGTCCAACTGGTCGCGCAGAGCGTCTGTTACAAACCCTTTTCTGCCATAACTGCCATCATCAGTGCAAACGATGACATTACCAAGTCGCGAAAGCTCTTCTTCAAATATCACCAGTTCACGAGTGCGCCCACCGATAATGCTGGTTACCTGCGCGCCATTGCGAAATAAACCTTGGGCTATTGGATGTACAACTGCGGTGCCAACACCGCCACCTACACAAATAGCACGTCCGCTGGAGAGTAATTCTGTCGAATGTCCCAGAGGTCCAGCGATATCTCGAATCTCTTCACCGGGTTGCATGGCGGTAATTTCTTTCGTACTTTTTCCGATTGCCTGAATTACCAGGGTAATCGTGCCTGCATCCGTATCAGCATCAGCAATGGTCAGCGGAATTCTCTCCGCTTTATCAGCACGTCTTAGTATTATAAACTGACCAGGTTTACGAATCTCCGCTATACGCGGAGCTTCTACTACCAGACGATGCACCATAGGTGCTAATTGAGTATTTGAGATAATCTTGTGCATGAAGTTACCACCCTCTTTGCGCCATGCGCTGATCTGCTGGAATAGCTGACATTTCAATGCCAGTCATGGCCTCGCCCAGGCCTTCAGATATTTGTACCAACATATCTGGCTTATCGTAAAATGTGACCGCATCAACGATAGCCTTGGCTCGAATAGCTGGATTAGACGCTTTAAAAATACCACTGCCGACAAATACCGCTTCTGCACCCAGATGCATCATCAAAGCAGCATCCGCTGGGGTCGCGATTCCACCCGCGCTGAAGTTAGGCACTGGCAGTTTGCCATTTTCTTTTATATATAACACTAAATCATATGGTGCGCCAAGCTCTTTCGCCTTAGTCATCAACTCATCAGTGCTGGAGCTCTGAATGATGCGCATTTCGGATATAATGGTGCGCATGTGGGTTACCGCCTCAACGATATTGCCGGTTCCCGGTTCACCTTTGGTACGAATCATTGCGGCACCTTCGCCAATACGGCGCAGGGCTTCACCCAAGTTACGACATCCACAAACGAATGGTACATTAAATTTATGCTTATCAATATGGAACTTATCATCAGCAGGTGTAAGCACTTCTGATTCATCAATAAAATCAACACCCAGTGCTTCCAAAATCTGTGCTTCTACAAAATGGCCAATACGAGCCTTTGCCATAACCGGAATAGATACTGACGCAATGATATCCTTAATCATTTTAGGGTCAGACATACGAGCCACGCCGCCTTGTGCGCGAATATCAGCAGGCACACGTTCCAACGCCATTACCGCTACCGCACCAGCCTCTTCAGCAATCTTTGCCTGTTCAGCATTGGTAACATCCATAATTACACCGCCGCGCAACATCTCAGCCAATCCGACCTTATTACGCCATGTTGATTTGTTAGACATATCAAAACCTCACCTTGGGATTATTCTCTGCATCTATTTTACATAATTTTCGTGCGGTAGTCCAGAAGTTTACAAAAAACATCTTTACTATTCCGATTTATTTAGTAAACCCACACCGTGTATCTGATATTTGCTATAATTAAATTGTTATGACTGTTGATACAAGTTCCTGGCCTGAAGAATTAATGGGGAAGAGTTATTCTGGAGTTTTTAATCCTCACCAGCCGCCATTTCCATTTATGGTATGGTGGGGTTGTGAAAATCATAAATACAGTCATTTTGTACAATCAAATATGGTCCCTAATTCATTTTTATTTGTATATATAATTTCAGGAGAAATAAAATTAAGCATAAATAACACTGAAAAGAAAGTATCCACCGGATATGCGTTTATTGCAACTTCAGAACAACAATTATCTTATACCAAATCAAGTAATCAACCATTAGAAATAATATCATTCCTAATTATGAGCAGTAATTTAACAGGATTCGCTGAAAAAATATCTCATATGTGCGACTATGTAATTAAAGTTGATAAGACTCATCCTGCACTGCAAAATTTGGTTAAATTAGCAAATTACTGTTTGGACATAGTAGATAAAAATGATAAACCCGAGAAAGAGCTTTTTGTTATTTATTTAACTGGATTTTTAATGGAACTGCATCGCGAAGCGAAACATCATGAACAAATAAGTAATGAATCTCCTGTTTATGGCGGAATATATTACATGTTATTAAATTTCTCCAAAAAAATATCATTATCTGATATATCGGATATGGTAATGATTTCTCCAAATCATTTTTCAATACTTTTTCATAAAGAGTTCGGTTACACACCAATTCAATTTCTTTGTAAGCGTCAAATAATCCCCGTACTTGTATGAAATTGATTTCTCCTTGATAATTATACAACATTTTATCGAGGGGATTTTTTATGAAACATTGTGAAG
>JBIJDE010000026.1:0-21153 GCA_044344305.1 Armatimonadota bacterium | reverse complement strand
CACCGGTTTCTTCTATGGCGGTTCCAGCGAAGTCGAAACGCCGACGCCTGATGAAAATCCGTGCACCGGAAAGAAGTGCTGGCGGAACCCGGGGAATAACCGTACAGAAAACAATTATTCGAATTACGGCACCTTTATCTCGGCGTCGCACATGCTGCGTGGTTGGTACTTTGTTCCTGAAACCAGTGCCTGTTCAGCATTTTATATCGCATTGAATGTCGGCGGTGCGTGGAAGGTTGTAGGATTCGGCAGTACGTCAGTCGGTGAAAGCAATCCGCCGGGTACCGGATCCTGGTATATCGTCTTAACCGCGAAAACGACGCCTCTGGTCAAGGGTGAATGGACTCAGTTTGAAGCATCCGCCACAGATTTCGGCCAGTCTGCCAACTTTATACTGGATAAAATGACAAATGCCGCCAAAGGTGGCGACATCTACTACGACGGTATCCGAGTCGATCCTCGATAACAACGAGGAGCATTGTATATATATCAATTTGTCAATAGACATCGCTCATAAACACAAGGAGTCTTTCATGCGGTTACGAACCTTTCGTGCGTTCTTCAGCGCCTGCTGCCTGTGCCTGCTGTTGTTGGCAGCCCGGGCCACCGAGACCGAAAATGGGGATGTGCGGGTGCTGCCTGCCCCCGGCAAGGTGGTCATTGATGGGAACATCACGGACTGGGATCTTTCCAGTGGCATCTTCACCTGCTGCGATGTCGAGAATCAGCGCGAAAAGTTCGGCGTGTGGTCGCACGCCATGTATGATGACAAGAACCTCTACCTGCTCTTCCGCTGGATCGATGAAACTCCGCTCAACCACCCGGGGCAGGCCACCGGTTCCTACGGGTGGGACGGGGATTGCATCCAGGTGCGCTTCATCACCAATCTTCGCCAGCCCAACGAGCGGGTCACGCACTGGACTTGCTGGCGAGACCGGGACGGTGTCGGCATCATGGACGTCGCCTTTGGGCGCAATTTCAACGAAGGCGGCATCAAGGATGCGCAAACCAGGGGATCACTGCAAGCCTTCCTGATCAACGCGGATAAAAAGGGTTACACCCAGGAGATGGCAATTCCCTGGGGATTGATCACGAAAGATGACCTGCAACTCAAGGCCGGCGATGCCTTCGGAATGACCGTCGAACCCAACTTCACCATCGGCGCCGGTGGCCGCCTGTCGATGAAAGACGTATTCAAGGCCGGCGTAGTGCCGGACCGCGTCTTCACCTTCCGCGCCTATGACCACTGGGGCAAAGCCGTACTGGAGCCGAAGGGACAACTGGCGGCGCGCAGCATCCGTCTCTCCGATGCCCGCGAGTTCCCGGTAAAGCTGACGGATGGCCTGCCGGTGATCGACTGGACGGGACTCATAAAATCCAAAGAGCTACAAGGTTTCAAAACGATCAGCTACACCATGCCGGAAGACGGCTTCATCTCACTGCAGATTGTCAATGCCGATGGGCAGGTAGTGCGCCAACTGCTTAACAATGCGTTCATGGGCAAAGGCAAGCACGAGGTAAAATGGGACGGATTGACCACCACCAACTGGCGCACGCCGGGGCAACCGGTGCTGGCCGGTACTTACAACTGGCGGGCTATCTGGCATAAGGACATCGGCCTGCGCCTGAAGGGCTGGGCGGATAATGGCGGCAACGCGCCATGGGATTCCTCACCAAACGCCAACTGGGGCGGCGACCACGGTGTGCCGATCGGTTGCGCCGCAGCGGGGAATAAAGTCTTCCTCGCCTGGAGCGGCGCGGAGGCCGGAAAGGCGCTGCTGGGTTGCGACCTGAACGGCAATGTGCAATGGAAGAATATCCGCCAGGGGATGGCCGGCGCAGAGTATGTCGCCGTCGATGGCGGTACTGTCTATGCCGCAAACTGGGGCGATGAAGGCGGCAACATCCTCTACCGTGTGAATGCGGCCAACGGCTCCTACGTGGACTGGGGCAATGGCACGCCGGATCTGGACCCGCGCGACATCTTCCCCACCCCCGCAGCCACGCCGCATCGCCTGGATGGCCTGGCGGCCCGGGGCGGGAAACTGTACATGAGTTTCGTCAACGCCAATTTTCGTCGCGTGCAAGTCACTGACTGGCGTGCGGTGCTGACCCAGTGCAAGGCCGGCGACGGCCTTGCCGGAGAAGTCTGGAAACGCCTGGACGCCGGTTCAAAAAAGACCGCGGAGCGCTGGTTGGCCGGGAATACTCCCGAAGATGACGCGTTGAAAGCCCCGAACTACTACACCCCCGATGTGCGTGACGCGATGATTAGTGTCTTCAATGCGATGCTGCGCGACCGCACCCTTGTCAAAGAGGCAGAGAAGCTCTCTGATGACGCCCTTGCGCTGGCTAATCGCCGCGCTATAGAAGCCGTGTTCCCGCAAACCATCGTGAAGATGGAAACCGGGTTCGTGGCGATTGTTGATGTGAAAACACGGAAACTGCTGCAGCGCTGGCCGGTGGCGCAACCGCGCTCCTTGTGCGTGGTAAGTGACACGCTGGCCTACGTCGTCTCGGACGGCAGCACGGTCCTCGCGCTGAATCTGGCGACGGGCGAGACACGTCCGGTGGTGCAGGGACTGAAAAATGCCACCGGCATTACCGTGGATACTGCCGGGCAAATATTCGTGGGCGTGCGCGAACCCGACAACCAGGTTAAGGTCTACACCGCCGACGGCAAGTTCGTTCGTGCCATCGGCCGTCCGGGTGGCCGCGACAAAATCGGCCCGTGGACGCCAGACGGTTTGCTGATGATCAGCGGGTTGGCGATCGATGAGCATGGGAAACTCTGGGTCGCGGAATCCGACATGTGGCCCAAGCGCATCAGCGTGTGGGAGGCTGCTACCGGGAAATACGTGAACGAATTCTTCGGCCCTACCACCTACGGCGCGCTGGGTGGCGCAATCAATCCGACCGATCCCAACCTGATGGTCGGTGCGGGTAGCGAATGGCGCATTAACCCGGTGACCGGAAAAGCCGCCTGTCTCGGCACCATCACCCGCGATGGCATGGAGAATTCCCGCTTTGCCATTGGCGCCAACGGCAAGCTCTACCTGGCCGTGGCCCCCGGGTGGAGCCACGGATCCAACGCGATCCGTATCTTCGAGCGTGTGGGCGATGGGCTGTATACGCTGCGTAGCATGTTCACCTATGAAGGCAAGGATGCCACGGCAAAAACACGCTACTGGGCGGATGATAACGGCGACGCGCAGCAACAGGATACCGAGGTCACGACGGTCAACGGTCACCTGACCTTCAGCGGTTGGTACATGTACCTGACCCCCGACCTGTCCATTTACAACGGCAAGCAGCAGTTCAAAGTGATTAGCTTTACCGCGTGCGGCGCGCCGAAATACGACCTGACACAGCCGACCGCCATGCCCATCGCCGGTATGGGTTCTGCTGATGGACGATTCGTCGTCAGCCAGGGTGATTACGGCGCGAGCAACACCTGGAACAAATGTTATGATATCGCCACCGGCAAGCTGCGCTGGCAGTATCCTGACAACTTCGTCGGCGTGCATGGCTCTCATAACGCCGTGCCACCCGAAGTGGGCATGATCCGCGGTTCCTTCGGCCCTTGCGGGACGGCGAAACTCCCCGCGCCTATCGGCAATATCTGGGTGATGCCGACCAATGTCGGCGAGTGGCATATCCTCACCGAAGATGGCTTCTACCTGACCAAGCTCTTCCAGGGTGATGCCATGAAAATCGTCTGGCCGAACAAAGCGGTGCCAGGCGCCATCCTCGACAACGTGCCCCCGGGCATGGGCGGTGAGGACTTCGGCGGCTCTATCAGTTATGCCAACGACGGCAAGCTCTACCTGCAAGCCGGGAAAACCGGCTTCTGGAACGTAGAAGTCACCGGCCTGGATACTGTCCAGGCGATCAAAGGCAGCACGCTGGCGATCACCGATGACGAGACGAAGCTGGCGCGACAGTTCCGCGAACGGTATCTACAGGAGGCTGTGGGCATAACGCGCTTGACGATCAAGAAAGCAACCCCCACCTTAACCGGCAACCTGGACAAAGACTTTCCCGCGGATTCGCTGTTGAAGTATCAGAAACAGGATGATGCGGCGGTCCGTTCGGCGGCAGCCTGGGATGCGACCAACCTGTATCTCGCCTGGGAAGTCAAGGATAAAACGCCATGGATCAACGGCGCCACAGACGCGGCGCAGATGTATATCGGTGGCGACACCGTGGACTTCCAACTCGGCATCGATCCCAAAGCCGATAAAAACCGTGGTGAAGCCGCCCTCGGCGACCTACGCCTGTCCATCGGCAACTTCCAGGGGACACCGACAGCAGTGCTGTTCCGCAAAGTAGCCACCGAGAAGAAACCGAAAATATTTGCCTCCGGCGTGGTGAAAGAATACCGTATGGACTATGTGGACATCCTCGCCGACGCGAAGATCACCGTTAAGCCGCAAGGGCAGAGCTACGTGGTGGAAGCGGCGATCCCGCTGGCCGCACTCGGCCTGCAGATCACCGATGGCCTGGTGCTTCGCGGTGATTTCGGCGCCACCCACGGCGACACCGGTAACCGCACCCGCTTGCGCTCCTACTGGAGCAACCAGAAGACCGGCATTGTTGATGATGCCGTCTTCGAACTGATGCTGGAGCCGAAGAACTGGGGCGAATTGGTCTTCAAACCGTAAAGAAGTGCATAGACAGCGACACAGCGGCGGAAAGTATTCAAACGGTTATGGTGGTGTATGGGTAAATATTGATGGTTCTGACGGCGGTGAAGCTTATGGTACTACAATCGGTCGTACCGCAGGCTCATTTGTTGAGATTCCCATTACTGTTTCAGATAATATCATGCATAAAGTTACTGTTATTTCCGGCGGACGTTTCGGTTCTGAACCTGACGCAATATACAAAGTCTATAATTTGCTGAATCCTGAAGGTATGGCACAAGTCAATATCTCTCAGGAAGGTGCACCACATGTTGCACTATTTCAGTTCCGTGGTAACCATGTATTGCGTATTGAATGTCAGATTACTCATGGTGATGCATACACCTGGACCACTATTGCAGGGATACTTTTCGATTAAACAATAATTAATTTGATAAGTATCACTAAACCCCATAATTATCCTGCCAATCCTTAATATGCGGTTGGCGGGATTTTTATTTAGCAAGGCTCTTTATTTGTTGCTTTCCATGGTAGGAAACGGCTTACATAGGTTAGAGCTGTGCCCCCAATTTTGGCACAGGCATTCAGGTATGATTGCAGGTAAGTGAGCGGATTCAGATCTCTTTTACCACTGTCATTAATATTGAGTAATCGCACTCAGCATATAGAGATCTGTCGTTCCTTTTCTGGCAAATCATGAATAACTTCGCAGGTGGCAGTACCTCATAAAGAAGTCGTCCATATACAGATACGCCAAATCGTTTACCATATTTACTTGTTTTTCTTCTAAATCAGAAATGGTCTCTTTCTGAGTGGCAACACTTGATTTTTAGAAAATGTCATGTCATTTTGATGGAATGAATAATTTTCGTGGCTTTCGTGTATTTCGTGGTTAAAAATGAAGAGGCGGACAATAGATGTCCGCCTCTGTCTGTTTTATTTAACTGACATGTTTTATTCTACTCAAATAACAATACACCCCAGTTTTTTGGCTCCATTTTCAGTTCGAAAACTTCGTCGGCTACCAGTCCGGTAGATTGGTTGTTCCAGTAGGTGCGCAGTACGGTATCTGTACCTGCCGGGTCGCCGTGGGTTGCGCCAAAGTCGCCAGATAGTTTCATACCCGGTACAGGAGTAAGTCCCAGGTCTTTCAGCGGGATAGCGGCTTCTACGGTGTAGCGTTTTCGCTGGGCATCAACATTTATTTTGATATTTGCACTATCCATTGCCTTTACATATTCCATCATATAGCCACTCTGTATTACGCCAGAGTAGAATTTGCGCGGGCTTTTTTCTGTTGATACCTGGCGATAGATTTCCGCAGTTGCTTTTCCCTGGAAATTACCAATGGATAATCGCAGGTCGCCTGCACCAGCCTCACCGCGTTTTTTGTCGGCTTTCGGATCAGTACCCAGTTGGAAGTCAACGGTGTCGCCGATGGCATACATTACTGCTGATTCAGTAGCGCCGTTTACCCATGGCGAGTCATCATTAACCACCCAACCCAGATATAGATTGGTGTCGTCATAATTAATCGCTGTTTCCACCGCTGCGGATGGGCTTTTCGAGAATATCATCGGGTCTTTTACTTCGAAGTCTTTGCGCATGTCGCCGGTGAACTTCACAGATAGTCGTTTTACCACCACCTGTTTTGTACCCACTGTTGCCTGCAACAGTTTTTCGCGGAATGCATTGGCAAGTTTCAAGTCTGTATCTGATATCGTCAATTTTCCGCTGTCAAGTTTTTTTACCGTTTCCATACCGGTGACTTTTATATTAATGAAAGCGGTTTTGCCAGCCTGTATATATAATTGACCGTCTTTGGTGTAAATAATTGAACCGCCAAAATCTTCTGCACCCATTCCCGGCGGTACGCTGTCCATGGATGCTCCTGGCACAGCGGGATCCGGCCATTTTATTTTCATTGGATCGCTTTCAAATAATTTAGTGAGATAGTAGCCATCGCCGGTTAGAATGTGCCATTCGCCTTTGTCGGTTGGAATTACAAAGATATCGCCAATCGGGTCGGGCAGCTTTGCAGTGCCTACAATGTCATAAGCTGCGCGAATTAAACCTGTCGCCGGTGGTGGAGCCAGATGGCCGCCATGTACGCCGACGTAAGTGTTTGGGTAGGTCCATTTCAACTTGCCGCTATTGATATCAAAACATTCAAAATCGCTGTGAGCAGCACCGTAATGGCCATTGTAAATTGCCAGCTTGCCATCTTCTGAACCGCTGCCGCGTTGTGCACCCATACCGCCACGAGTATAAACATCGTTTGGCGCGGGCATCTTTTTCGCCAGGTTAAGGTCATATAACGGTGCGCCGCAAGCGGTATAGCCGGTGACTGCGATGCGATAAACACCACCGTAGAAAGTCAGGCTTTGCGCCATAGGCATATACCAGCCGGAAATCCAGCCACCCAGGTCAATTGTGTAGCTTTTAACTTCGGTATCCTGTTCTTTCTGGTCATCATTTATATCGCTCCAAACGCGCATGCCAATCAGTTTGTTTTTATCCTGAATACTTGATAATACGGTACGTAATTTCCATTGTCCCGGTGATAGTCGTTCGTAGATCGAAACAGGATTAGGCTGATAACCGCTGCCGCCGATGGCTACATATTCACGACCGTTAGTGCCAACGCCAAATCTGGTATTGTTCATTTCACCGCGATGGAATACGCCAACACATTCTGCCTTGCCGGTTGTTTTGTCTAATTTCCATTCAGAACCATGGCCTACCATAATCATAGGATCAAGCGGACTGATGGCACCGCCACTCGCACCATAATCAGTCGGACCGAAATATTCTTTCATAAACTTGCCGGTTTTTGCATCCCATACCGATACTCGACGCGGTTTGTCGTCATTTTCCATAACCCATAATTTGTTCTGGGCATCAACACGCATACCAGCTATAAATCGCATGCCATCTTTATCCCATGGTCCATATAACGGTCGTCCACCGGTTTTTCCGATAGTACGAATCAGTTTGCCATCTACGCCAAATACTTTCACCTGGTTATCCGGGTCGCCGACGCCGACATAAATTTGTCCTTCAGCATCCAATGCCAATCCTGTAGCATTAACGACACCATCAATTACTGTTTCTACTTTGTCTATATCCAGATCAACTTTCAGTATTTTGCTCTTCATAGATACTACATACAATTTGCCATCTTTGCCGACTTCCAAATCACCGGCACCGGGAACGGCTATTTGTCTTATTAAAACACCTGTTGAATTGTCGATTACAACAACGACATCTCCAGTACTGAAAATCAACTTTCCATTTACAGCAAACATGCCATTTAATACCGGTGGGGTATCAGCATTTAATAATTTTGTAATGTTTAATGTAGCGTCATCACTATCTTTCCATGATGAGTAGCTGCCTTTATTTGAACTCAATCGGTAAATTATATTATCATTCTGCTGACGATCATATACATAAACGGTACCGCCATCTACCGCGATTAAGCGGGCATTGCCAAATCCACCGCGTTTGTGTCGCCATTTCACATTACCATCAATATCAGTAGCGACTACTGCCTGTCCGGCTTCTGCGCCACTCCAACCGAGATACATGTTGGTGCCGTCGGTATCAATAGCAGTAGGGTTGCCCTGGTCACCGCCCCAGTTTCCACCCGGGGAATCAAACGGTGCGCGTCCACCATTATGTGCCCAGCCAACCATTTTCATCCCAATTCCCTTGTGCCAGATGGCATCATAGGTGTATTTCCCTGCTGATACCACGGTGCCGGGTTCAAGATGGTTGATATTAGTCAACCCATCCCATGGAATAACATGTTTGCCTTTCGTCAGGAATGTTGCGGATAATAGTTGTCGTACAACCATACCGTCTGCATTTTTAATATTCAAAGATACATAGCCGTCGTCTGGCATGTCTAAATTTATATTGGCAAATCCTTCCATCTTTTTAGCTTCGTACAGTCCGGTCCAATCGATAGATGAAACGCCTTTTGCTATATGAACGTTAAACTCGCGGTTGTCTGCTAATCTCAGCGGTTGCGGGTCAACGTATCCCTTATTTGAAAAAGTGCCAAATCCCCAGCAATTGTACGCCATGAAGGTGAATACACGGTCGGGGATTACTCCCGGTCGGAATAAATCTTTCAATGAAATGCGGAATTTTGTATCGGTGCCAAAGTTAGGTTCAACGGAGATAACCATGCGTCCACCCGGTTTAGGAGATATCCCGTCGGCGATGATGGTTTTCCATGGCAGTGCCATTTCCTGTATATAGCCTTTACCGTCTGCATTTTTTAAAAATGCCTATTTTCCACCTTTGGTTTTCGCGTCTTTCAAACTTTCGCCGCCGCCTTGTGGAAACGCGAGATCTATTACATCTTTGCCATCGCGGTCACTCCATGCGGTAACCCAGCATACAGCCTGTTTACCCGGGCCATCTGGATTAGCAATTAATCGCAACTGCAGGCAGTCGCCAGCAAATCCCATGTCACCGGAAACACTACCAGGGTTGTTCATCGGGGTTTCATCATTCCACTTGGTCAGGACATACAGGTTGTCCTGGTCATACATGGTGTATACCCAACAGGAAATCTTGTCGCGCATATTCTCTACGTCACCGCAGACAAACACACCACCCGACAAATCCCAGTCGTTAATCTTGCCATCAACAACCACTTTACCAGGCGCAGGCAAAATTCGAATACCCAGATTCTCCGTCTCCGTCGCAAAGACAGATAACGTGATGAGCAACAATACAAAAACAGATAGCGCACGTCGCATGACAGAACTCCTTAATGTGATATTTTTGATTACAATAATGTAAATCGGTATAACTGTAAATATAAAAACACATAAATTAAAAGAAAGTTTTGAAATTTATGGATAACCGGTTAACGGAATGTAGTTTTGTGATAGGACAAGTTCTAATAAGTAAGTCTTATTAGAAAACTCTAATCTGCAGAGTCTCTTGCAAAACTCGGTGGGACAGACACCAGCACGGCTTCGCCGCTTGATGTCAGTCCCTGATTTACTATAAAAAAACGTTAAACAACAATTTAACATTTAGAAAAAAATATAGGTTATGCAAGAGTCTGTGCACATCCCGATTAAATAACAAAAAATCTACAAATGGTGAATTGTTATTTTAAAGACTTTTTTAATATAATTGGCTGCTCATTTTTCTTTTCATCTACAATTGCCTGGAAATCGTTGAATTTATATGGCTCATCCCAGGTGGAGAAATAGCTGTGATGTGGCAGCATGGGTAAATTAACATCAAACAACGAGTTGAATATCAACCGGTATTCATTAACTGGTTGCAAATCATCGGGAACTACGATGTTATATTCTTTGGGTGCGCGTATGGCTATCATGTTGCGCATTCTTTCCTGAATGGCGGTTTTATCAGGATTTTTCCATTCCATGTGTGAACCCGGACCGTGGTCGGACTGGATAATAATAATCGTTGGGCGGGTAGAACGTTCAAGTATCGATTTTACCATCGCTTCAACTTTATGATTGATGAATATCACCTGTTCTTTGTAATATGCCAGATATTCTTCATAGGTTCCACCTACTTTTTGAAAATCTTTACCGTCTTCAATTGCCATTTTACGGTCAGGGTTGCGCGGTGAACCGTCCTGGTAAAAGACAAATGGTGGGTGAGGGGCAAGAATGTGGGCATAAACATAAATAGGTGCTTTGAACTTCGTGGTGTGGGACAAATAGTCCAGTGTATACAAAATTGTATGTCGATGCTGTTTGTATGATGTGGTAACTGATTTATTTTTATCCGATGTACCTGCTGATATCGGTGTTGATTGTAATAGCTTGGTCTCGAATAAATTCATTTTCCCGTCTTTTTCAGCAACATAATAATCAGCGCTTTTTATTCCCAGCCAATCATACGCGGATTTAAATGTGATGGTGGTGTAGCCATGATTTTTCAGGGTGGCAAAAACACGGTTATAATCAATCAACTCTTTCAATGGCAAACGATCGGCGGATTGTGGCGTTATTTTTGTCGGTATCATATCCTGCAGATAATCATAATTGAGCATTGATGACATCACCAACAAGGTTTGACAGTAATTTGTTGAACTGCTGGTCGCCAGTTGAAAATCATTATCGTGTAGAAAATTAGTGAAGTCGGCATTATCGTATTTATACACATCATTCAGGGTATCATTTCGGCCATACGCATCAAGTATGATGTGGTAGATATTCGGCAATTCCTTCACCTTAATTTTAGCGTTCAATTCCGGTCCTTCTGCCTGTACCACAGCAGGTTTTGATACTCTATTATATGTCACCTTCATCGTCATCAGCAATGGGGGAACTACTAATGCTATACCGAAAATCCAAGCTGTATTCACTGCCACATCAATATTTTTCTTTGTTCGCAGTAATGGAATTACCGGAATTAGTAATACGAGTATCCAGAATATAAGCGATATCAGCGGGTGAAACTCTAATATTTGCTTTGCAATATATACCGTCCGCAACCAGTTGACAACATGTTGGAACGAGAAAAACCAGAGGAAAAATAACGAGGAAATTACCGATACTTTATCAGCGCGGCGGATTACCAGATATAGCAATCCCCATAATACAATAGCAGCACCAATGCTAAAAAGCAATGAACGAATTATCTCTTCGCTGGTAACCTCTATTATGTTGCCGGCGTATAGCGCAATCACCGGAAAAATAGCGAATATCAGCGGAAATAATAACCGTAATACCCGCTTCATTTATCATCTCGTTTACAGAGTAAATACAATGTCCGGCATGAGTCGGTGATATTTTCGCGATGAACCATGTAGAAATATTCCCCAAAAGCTCTCTCGAATTCTTCGCGGGTGTAATTAACAAATATATCTTCCCGCGCCGTCAGCATCCGTTTAATCTGCGAATCTTCCTTCGGGACAAACTCGATTATCAGCCATTTACCGCATTGGGAAAAGAAGTTGGCAATCATCCCGAGGGGCAGGTTGTTTGCAATTGCCAGGTGATGGATGAGTGCCAGTGCCAATACGCAATCCGCCGGACCGCGTTGTACCATAGATGCCCGTTCATTGTGGTGCCAACCAAGTGCGGGACTGGGGTTGGACAAGTCCATCACCAGCGGTAAAATGTTTCGATTTTCCTTTGATGCGAAGTTAAGATACATAAACTCAACAGCGGCAACATCAAAATCAAACGCTGTCACCTGTGCGCCAATTCCCTCGCCAATTTCGCTGTATCTGCCAGAATTCGCGCCAAGGTCCCACACTGTTTTTGGAGCGGCTTCCAGCATATATGCAAGTACCAGTGCCGCCTTGTGGGCAGACGATGAATCGGTGTAATTAGTATTGTCGTAATAGTCGGACCATGTGGTTTTTGGCGGTTCCCATGTGAGTTTATTAACGGTAGATAATAGCGAGTCAAGGGTCGCCATCAAACCGAACCTGGAAACATTCACTTCGCCGACGCGATTATTTGCAGCTTCCGCATCGCCGCCCATTGCCCGCGCCATGCCAAATAAGTGCAGTAGCAGACCCATGTTAAACCGGCAAGAACCCGGCAGCATTTTTGCCGCCATATCTACCGGGACACCATCAATAAAACAGCGCAGCAGCGTTGATAACCGCGCGTCTGTTTTTGCCATTAATGCCAGTGGAGCAAGGAAATGGCGAACGAATTGGCCGTAGGCTATCCAGGGTTTGCCTTCGTTGTATTTCTCAAATGACAGAGTATCGATAAATATCGGCTGGCTGCCGATGAATTGGATATTGTATGCCGATGCGTCCTTCAACGACATTCCCCGCGCCATTGCCGTAATTTGCAGTTTTAATGTTAAAATTGCCGCTTGTTTTAACTGGCTGAATGACCATTCATACGGATATGAAATGAAAGGGATTTTCTCCGGCATGATAATTTTGTAATAATCGCCAACTCCGGCAATGCCTTCTGCTTCCTCATGCTCAACCAGTGCCTTGCTGCTAATCAATTCAGCATACAACCCCGAGGAAATCAGCAAATCGTAATCTTCCTGTGCCGACAAGTTAACCTGACGGAATATTTGACCATTTATGGAAAAGATATGTCCGTCCGGGTCGCGAAAAGATGCCGGGTTGTTCTGCATGTCATTCATATCTTATTTCCTGCCAGACATTCGTTTGAAAAAGTCCAATATCTTTTGCCAGTATATCTTTATAGCGTAACCTACCGCACATAATGACGCTGCCACCACAGAAAACAGGTACATCACCGAATTACCATCGATATATGCATTAGCGGCCCGCTGGACCATAAAAAATGCGCCAATAGATAATATAAAAACGGATATAGCCAACGATAAAATCTTTCTTGCCAAAATAAACCTCCAGGCAACTTTGCCTATATAATTATACCAGATAGGTTTATTTGTCTGAACCACGGATTGAGAGGATTTTATTGATTATTGGGATTATTTTTTGTCTGAACCACGATTTACACGATTAAAGGATTATTGGATTATGAGTTCGATAATTCGCATCTTTTCTATTAAATAATTAACTTAACTGGAAAAAATCCATCAAATCCTCAAAATCCTCTCAATCTGCGGTTCAGACAAATAAAAAATCCCAGAATCGTGGTTCAGACAACTTCTTAAAACTTCTGCCGGTCAATTAATGATAAAAATTCGTTTCTGGTGGCGGCACTGTTGCGGAAACTGCCAAGTACTGACGATGTGGTCATCATCGAGTTCTGTTTTTCCACCCCGCGCATCATCATACACAGATGTCGCGCTTCGATGATTACTCCTACGCCTTCGGCACCGATGGAATCCATTATGGCATGTGCGACCTGCTCGGTCAGTCGTTCCTGTATCTGCATACGGCGGGCATACATATCTACCAGACGTGCCAATTTGCTGACCCCAAATATTTTACCCTGTGGTATGTAACCAATGTGGCAGCGACCATAGAAAGGCAGCATGTGATGTTCGCACATCGAATATATCTCAATATCGCGAAGTATAATCATATTGCTGGCTTCCTGGGTAAAAACCGCCCCGTTTACAATCTCTTCCGGGTCCTGGCTGTAACCCTGGTATAAAAATTCAAACGACTTCGCTACCCGCGACGGAGTTTTCAACAACCCCTCACGATCCGGGTCCTCGCCAATCTCTATCATCAATTCACGAATCAACTGTTCAACGCGTTCTTTATTCATTACCTTTTCCCCATCCGCCCTGTAAAATATAGCAGATGAAATTTAATCATATTTATTTTTTCTACAAATTGGCTTTATTACCTGCAAAGGTGATGATTTTAAGAAGATTGGATTGTTAAATGGTGAGGATTTTATTTGTCTGAACCACGGATTGAGAGGATTTTTTGGGATTTAAAGGATTTCTTATCTGTCTGAACCACGATTCAGGGGATTTTGGGATTACAGGATTTTTTTTTGTGAAAATTGTGGGTAATAGGAAAATTTAATCCTCTCAATCCTTTTAATCCTCTCAATCCGCGGTTCAGATAAAAAAACATGCTAATTTATCCTACTCCTTAACCATCGTCACTGAAACCTCACAACATGCCTCAGGTGACATTAAGTCAAGACGGCTTTGTTCGTCTGCGGCTATTACTTTGTCGTATTTTATGCCGGATTGTGTGGTTATTTTTACTCGGTGTTTTGATAAAGGGGTTATTTTGTATTTACCTGAGGATATCAGCCAAGATATTGGACGTATCATGTTGCCTTCTTGGGCGATTATCGCAAAGGATATTTCATTTTCGTTGTATTGTTTCATTTCAATATCAGTTGGATAACGATTGCGGCGGAAGAATATTGGTAGTGGTTCGGCTATAACCAATCCGCTGACGGCGAATAATCGCACAATATTTTCGTCGATGGTACATTTTACATCACGACCGGCATATACTTGGCCATCAGCATTGTTCACCAGGACAGACCCGGCGTTATCATCGCGCAGCCATAATGCCACAGATTTATCGGCGTAATATGCTACGCTGGCATTGGTAGGTATTAAATCAATCGGTTTTTCCAACGATATTTTCGATTTTCTACTCAACAAATCGCGATGCAGTTCATCAAACATCATATTGCCGGGTGCCCAACGCGAGTATAAATTGAAGAGCGCGAATATTGCCGCGCCTTCTCCCTGCGGCATAATTGTCATACCGCGAACAACCTTGCCGGTTAATGGCACATATTTGTGATATATCGGCGTTGCAGGTATGACATTGGAATCTACCACATCGCATAACAAATCCGCACCCGGTTGCAATGTCGCCTTCACATTGTCAGACATGACGAATCCCTTCGCCAGGCCGGTTGTTCGCAACCCGGGTGTCAGCAGTTTGAAATATGGATGTTTTAGTATTACTTCCAAGTTCAAAGGTTTGTATTCCATACCTTTTTCCATCTTAATGCCAAATAGAGTTTCCAGATACCCGGGCATGCTATCTTTATTGCCATTTGCCTGGTAAATGCCGGCATTGGCATCTGCCAGCAAAATCCCTCCCGCCTTTACCCATGCCAGCAATGCGTTTGCCGTCGGTTCTGGTAAATCGATGGCGTTTGGCATTATGATAACTGAATATTTTTTCAGGTTAAAAGCCGGGTCATCACCGGTTGGGTTTGCAATATCGCCACCACGCCGCGTTGGGATATCATAGACAGATAAATAATCGAACTGACCGAATGCAGTACCGTCGCGCCAGGTGTAAAAGAGCATTGACGCGCCATAATTTACCTGTCCGGGCAGATAGCCATACAAAGGCGCTTTCATCGCAGGCGTCCCCGGTGTGTAAGGGCTATAAATTATTGCCGCCGTCGGCATTGGCGTTCTACAGGCTATCCGCCGATTAATGATGTCATTTATGCACGCTGGCAATATTTCAAGGCATGTGCGCGAGTTCGATAATGATTGCCAGTCATTTATGACTACGCCGGCAGCACCGTGAAAAAATCCCGCATATATTGCATTAGCCATGCGATAAGAGTCGATTCCGTTCAAAGTGATTTCGGTGAATACCGCGAATTTTTCACCATGGCGGGCTATATCTACCGCGTGGGGATTTTGCAGTTCAAGGTCGGCATCCGCGTTGCCGGGGTGGCAATCTGCCATTACTGCATCAATATTATCCGGCAAACCTACCAAAGTGCGATATTTTTCCTGATTACCCGCAAATACTAATCTTGTACCATCAGTTCTTTTTAAGTTCTTGTCTTCATCACTAATTCGCTGCGCCCACCATGCCATATTGCTGCGTTGTTCATCAGCAGAAAACTTTGCTAATTCCATCATCGCCATGGGTGACATCTTCAACGGTTTATCGCGTCCGGTAATTCGGTCTACGGTAATTTCATCCCATATTTTCCACTTGGTCAGCCACATTCTATTTAGCTGGTCAAGGGTTGTATATCTTCCTTTTAAAAATTGCTGAAACTGTATATTGCAGTCATTTTTTAATTTTCTATATTCCTGAATATCACCATAAACCAGTTTTTGTACAACGGCGGATTGCATGGCGAGACGTGGCGCAGTTTGTTCGGTTAAGACAGCGAATGACTGTATACGTGATTGGCTTTGCCTTTTGTCGTTATCATTATCACCGCGGTCCGGCACGCTCCATGCTTTATTCAAATTATCAAGAGTACGGTATTTTGTATATGTGTAAGCTGAAAAAGAGGAGACAGATGGCATGGATTTATCTTCTGCAGCAGTAGAAATTAACCAGCCCATTAAATGTTCAGTATTGCCCGTTTCTGCGACTACGGTCTTTATAAAACTTTCTGCTGCTGCGCTATATACTGGGTTCTTCAGGTTAATATAATAGTCCTGAGTCCAGTCACCAGGCGTAAATTCGATAATGATAAATAATCCGTATTTCTCAGCAGCAGAAATCATTAATTTTAAACCATTAATAGAAAAACCGTCTTTATTATCACTTTCAGCCGATGCGGTAGAGACCGGTAAAATGACAGTATTCAAACCGGTTGCACGGTAGGACTGCATTTCAGTAGCATCAAGCATGCCGCGAGCAGCAAAAAACGCATAAGGATTGCCGTCAATCAATACCCGATTTTTATCGGTTTTCACCGTCATCGCGAATGAATTAAGGGTGTGTATTAATAATATTATGATGATTGCGAGTAATTTCATTTTTCCACCCCGCCTGCGCGCCGGGCAAATAAAGCGGTGACAAAGTATAAGATAATTAATGGTATCATTACCAGAGACATATTAAAAGGGTCCGGGGTAGGGGTTACAATTGCAGCAATGACAGAAATAACAACTATTGCTATACGCCATTGTTTTAATAACCATTCCGCAGATATTATACGCAATTTAATCAATCCCAACATGATAATCGGTAACTGAAACGCCAAACCAAAACTAAGCATGAACTTTAACGGCATTTCCATAGCGTGCTGATAATCAATAAGCGGTTTCACGTTTGGTGGATAAAATGATAATAGAAAAGAAACTGTAGTCGGCAACATGAAATACGCGAGTAATATGCCCAATAGAAAAAGCACACCAATTACCGGAACAAATGGTCCCATTGCTTTTTGTTCGTGCAGGTGTAAACCAGGATATATAAACAACCATAATTGCCATAAAATAAATGGCAATGATATAGCCAAACCAGCTATTAACGCTACATTCATCTTGGTAAATAATGGACCGGTGGTGGTAGTGCCGATAATTTCACCATGCTTTTCCGCAACAGCTTTTAATACCGGCGCAGAGATATATTCGTACAAAAATGGAAATATATACCAACCAATAGCAACACCAATGACCAAAAACAATAGCGACCACAACACCCGTGCCCGCAATTCGTTAAGATGGGTTATAATATCAGCCATTTCTTCCATTGATACCTTCGGAAGTGTTAAGTTTTCGGTTTTTAGTTTTCAGGTTGTTGTTTATTTGACGATTTAAAATTTTTCAATTATAAATGGGATGGAAGTTGTACCCAACTTCCCCGACAGTGTTTGTTGCATTAAGACGAACCGATTTAAACGACAAAACAAGGTTAGCAAATCACAACACCACGCAAAAGAAAACTGTCGCTGCTACGCTTGCCCACATCATTATCACGGTTCGGCGGGGAAGTTGGGTACAACTTCCCTCCCACTGGACTGCGCATTAAAGTTTTTAGATTAGATATTTAAGTACAAAATAGCTAATATCCCCTCATCTCGCGCAAAACTCGGTAAACTTCTTCTTTCCTTCTTCCCACTTATTTTGCGATTTTAGTATCTTTTCGATTGCTTCGCGTACTGCACCGCGACCACCTTTTGCCTCGGTCACGCAATTGGCGATTTTAATTATTTCTTCTACCGAGTCTGCAGGGGCAAATACATACCCGGCCAGATGCATAGCGGGCAAGTCATTCAAATCGTCGCCGATATAAGCAACTTCGTCATAGGTTAAGCCAAGTTTTTCAGTTATTTGCCGTATACCGACTGATTTATCATTCTGACCTTGCACTACCTCAATACCTAATTCTGCAGCACGTCGGGTCACTGCTTCTGATTTTCGTCCAGTTAAAATCACCACATGAAAACCAATTAAACCGGCCAAACGAATGCCAAGTCCGTCCTTAATATTAAACGCTTTTAACTCGCTGTTGTTGCTGCTATAAATTATCGAACCATCAGTCATAACACCGTCAACATCAGTTAGCAGTAACTTTATTTTTGATAAATTACTATCTTTTCCCATCTTTAACACCTCATATTACCAGATCGCGAATTGCGCTTACTAATCCGTTTGAATATTTATGGTAGTTACCATTAAACAATTCATTACAAATAGGCATTATGCGCTTAAATATATTACCTTGTAAATCTTCCCGTTTTTGCAGATGCATTAATTTTGCAATTACTAAATGCAGCAACTCATCGTCTGCTTCATTATCCTGTAATCTTTGCAACAGGTCAAAATATCTTGCTATTTGTAATAATATACCCGATTTACCTTTAAATTTCGCGTTTATCACTTTTTCCGATATAGATAGTTTCGTTGCTCCAATCTGATTTTTATCGTGCTGGCGGTATAAAATAGTATTTTCGCTGATTAAATGACCATGTCCATTCGCCGCGGCTAATATCGCCAGCCAGCCATCATGTATCCATACCGGCGAGAATGGCATCACTGCCATGGCAAACTCCCGTTTAACTGCCATTGCCGCTCCGGTTACTACATTTGATTTCATCAGTACATCAAACTTTTTGTCATTTCTCCATATATCGCGTCTGGTTTTATCAAATCCAACTGACTCCCAGATTGTATAACCCAGTGGATTAAGAGAGGCATCCACGCATTCACCATTCGAAAAGACCAACACTTCATCAGGGTTATCATCAAATACTTTGCAGAAATTTGCGATTTTATCGCGTTTCCAAATATCGTCCTGGTCGCAATAAAAAATTATATCACCATGTGCCAATGCGGTACCGCGAGCGTAATTATCGGTAACGCCAATATTTTCTGAATTGTGATAAATAGTTGTGGGAAAAATAGCTGTATGAACAAAGTTAAATACTATTGGAAGAGTTCTGTCGGTAGACTGATCATCAACAACAATTAATTCGTCAGGCAATCTTGTCTGTTCCAGCAACGAATTCAACTGTTCCTGCAAATATTTCTCACCATTATATGTGCATAATACAACAGATACTCTCACATTTCTTATATTCTGCCAACAATATATATTACCTTGCAGATGCACAAAAAAAAGACGGCAGTTTTCACACTGCCGCCCAAGGTACTTAATGATTTATTTGAAAACTACTTGATATTGAAGACCGAACTGGTTGAAATTGGTTTTGCCAGTGTTCTTTTCAACAATGACTTGACCGCTGATCTTTGCAGTTGGTGCAACAAAGTATGCAACGCCAAGGGTGGCTGCTTTATAAAGGCCGCCATCTGCTTTTGCATTCTGGTCGGTGAGTTCTAAACGTGCATAAGGTGCTAAGTCGCTGCCTTGTGCGCGGCGTTGTACTGAAACATATCCGCCGTATGCGCTGGTGTTACCGCCAGCAGGAACTGAACCTTTGCCAGCCATGATTTCGCTGACGATGGTGTAGTTGCCGCGAATGGTGGTTAAATCTAAACCTGCGCGGTTCATCAGTGAATTGGTTTCGCTCTTGCCAACATATAATGAAGCACCTAATTCGCCGCCAGCTACTGGTTTGAATGCGCGTACTAATACGTTTTTATTTGCATTGCTGTCTGCTGCTTTTGAATAAGGGGTACCATTGATGATTGCGCCTTGAATGCCAATTCCAGTCTTCGGGGTATAATTAACAAATACGCCACGGTCAAGTGCTGCATTTCCACCAGTGGGTGTGTTGTTAAATAACACTGAGCTGATTTTTGAACGCTCAAGGGTAATCAATCGGCTGGCTGAGCTTGGGTTTTCATAACCGAAAGGAATAGTCGACATACCTGCACGATACTCCATTGTTCCGTCAATCAGGAATGCATAAGCATACTGAAGTTCGGGAGCGTTGGTCTTGTAGGTGTTACATGCTACTAAATAGATGCCGGTATCGGCAGTAGCAAAAATGCGAGAGGCGACCAGAGCACGAGTCATGTTTAATTGTTTTCCGGTAACGCCAGGAGCAGACTCGTAACGACCCTGCACATAACCTGCTGTCTCAATTTTCACAGGTGCTGCAAAAGCCATCAGAGATGCTGCCAGTAAACCGCTGACTAACAGCGCGCGAAGTGGAGTTCTCATCCACAACCTCCTTACTGAACATTAATTCACCAACTTATTGGTGTTGGTAGATATTAACAAGATTTTAACAATTTCGCAATTATTTTTTGAAGTTTTTTTTAAAAATGTTAAAAATATTTTTTATTTGGGGTATACTTTGTATGGATTGCACTATATGTAGTGTTCAGTGTTAAGTTTTCAGTGTTCAGATAATTATGACAATAACTTAAGTTTCATATTTTAACCACGAAATACACGAAAGGCACGAAAAAGGTAATTGTTCAAATTTAATGCTTTATGTTTTTTATATGACCACATTATATTTTTGTGTTCTTTGCGTTCTTTGCGGTTAAATAAATTTTAATATTTACAATTGGCGAAGCCAAAAATTATGTCAATCATGTTAATCATGTTAATCATGTCAAAAAATATCCATTAAAAGGTAAACTTTATGCCAGTATTTCAACCCAATGCCATTCTTGGCAATTCTCGCAGCCTTATAACCCTTGGTTTATCCGGCGAAATTATGACTTTCTTTTATCCGCATATAGACTTTCCTCAAAATATTCAGGAAGGTATGCCGGCAATTTATTTTGGCGAACCCGGTTTTGGCAGATTTGCCTGGACTTATGATGATTGTTTTGAACGTAAACAATATTACGAAGATCGGACAAATATCCTTATAACTGAGTTACGAGACAAGCACACCGGTTTAAAATTGCTGATTACCGACTTCATAACCCCGGGACACAATATATTTGCCCATAAATCTGACGATACATT
>JBIJDE010000025.1:0-21207 GCA_044344305.1 Armatimonadota bacterium | reverse complement strand
CTACCGAGCGATGGCCTTTCAGGCCTTCCATTCCGGCGGCTTTGGCTTCCTTCACAAATTTTTCTTCCAGTTCTTCATTTTGCAGTGTCCAGCAAATATTCATTATGCTGCGGAAATCTTTTTGAGCGACCGGGGTCCAGAAAGCACTGGAGTCCAGGATATCGTATAACATGCCGGCTTTCTCTTCGTTAACTTTCTGCATACCCTTGATTCCACCATTCTCAATCATCCATTCGGTTACTAATTTGATTAAATAAATTGCCCAGGTGTTAGGGGTATTGTAGAGAGATTTCTCTTCGGAATGGGTCTTATAACGCAGGAAAACTGAAACGGTGTCAGGACAGCGTTCGATTAGTTCTTTTTTAATAATAGCCAGTGCCATGCCGCTGGGGCCGATATTCTTTTGAACCCCACCGTAAATCATGCCAAAATTATTAACATCAATCTCGCGACTCATTATTTCGCTACTCATGTCAGCGATTAGCGGAGCCTCGGTGATAGGGAATTCCGGGAAACGGATGCCACCGATGGTTTCATTGCTGCAGATATGCACGTATGCGGCACCGGGGGTAAACTGCAATTCACCAGCACGCGGAGTACGGGTATATTTTTCGGCTTTATTATCCCAAATTGTGTTAACATTGCCGATTAATTTCGCTTCTTTAATAGCCTTGCCAGCCCATGCGCCGGTATGCACATAGTCCGCGGTTTGTCCTGGCAACAGCAGGTTCATCGGGATCATGGCAAATTGCAGACTTGCGCCGCCTTGCAGAAATAATACTTCGTAGTCGTCGGATATTCCCATCAGCAATTTAATATTTGCAACAGTTTCATCACATATCGCCATGAACTGCTTGGAGCGGTGGCTCATTTCCATTACGGACATGCCATAACTGCCAAACTCAACTAATTCCGCCTGGGCTTTCTGTAATACTGGTAACGGCAGTGCTGCCGGTCCGGCATTAAAATTCGCAATTCGTGTCATATTAATCAATCCCCCTCAAAAAAATCATGGTATTAACTGGTTTTATATTATACCTTTTTTTAGAAGTCGTTTGAAGTCGTAAGCACGAACGAAATTGAAAAAAATCATTTGCGGAAGTTTTACAAAACCCGAAAGGGCAAGACACCTTCATAACTCGTCAAAAGCAATCGATTGAAATCGACCGAAATCGAAATCATAATTTGCAAATTGCCATTTGCCATTTCCAATTTTCTCTCTTCTTCACCCATCACTCTTCAAAATTTCAACAATATCTGCCTGCCCTTTCCATAGAGCATATTCTAATGGGGTTCTGCCATTGCTTAGTTTAATATTGATGTCGGCTCCACCCTCTACCAATAATTTTACTATATCAGCAAATCCCTCTACTACGGCGCAATATAACGGAGTCCAGCCATCATTATTTTTAATGTTTACGTTTGCTCTGCTTTCCATCAACTGTTTTACTACTTTTGTATACCCTTTTATCACTGCATGATATAGCGGTGTTCCGCCAAAATTATCCTGGTCATTAATATTCACGCCATTATCAACAAGCATTTTAACTATCACGGCATTACCCCATGCTGCTGCTTCGTGAAGTGGTGTCAGTCCGTTATTTCCTTTCTCGATAATATCCGCCCCGTTTGATATCAACAGAATCGCAATGTCAGTATGCCCATTCATGATGGCATAATATAGTGGCGTTTCACCATCATTATCTTTTACATTAATATTAGCTTCGTTATCTATAAGGTGTTGTATGGCATTTACACGTCCTTCCATAGCGGCGTAGTGCAATGAGGTCCAGTCATCATCGGGCAATTCCACCACTTCTGGCATTTCAATATTTTCATTTTCTTGTGTATGCTGTCGCAGCGTCTCTTCTACTTCCAATAATGTTTCTTTCACCTGGTGATGATTGGGATACAATAGTAATAATTTTCGCAACCGTTCGCAGGCGGCATTGCATTCACCGAGTTTGTACTGAACTACAGATAGATGATAGTTGTATTTCGGGTTTTCCGGCCATCGTTCTGTCATCTCAATAAGGTATGTTAAGGCGCTATTCCAATCCTCTGATGCCATACAATCAGATACCCGGTTCATGTAATCTTTGTGGAGTTCTACCTCAAGTTGTTGCCGAGCGTGAATAGCCGGTTCAAAGTCATGTTGCAACTCTAATGTACGGCTAAGCCAATAATCTGTAGATGGCAGGTCACCGAGTTTCCAATGAACCATACCGCGATTATACGCCATGACATGATTATCCGGCGAAATACGCGTTAATTCATTCACTACCGCCAGTGCCTCATCCCATTTTTCATGCTTAATCAAATTAGCAGCATGTTCTTTTAATTCCTTATAATTATCCATTATCCACCTCCATTATTCCGTGTGCAATTTACGATATAAAAATTGCTAAACACGAAATATTCCAAATCTTCCTTGAAGATGAACCTTCATTAATATTTACTAAAATCATAAACCCACATATCTTAATTGTCAAGTGTAAATTTTCGTATATTTATAATTTTTTAAAATATTTTTTAGTGTTATTTGGACTAAGTTTTTGCTAAAAGTGACCCCAATATTATCCGCTGTTCTTTCTATTACGCCGTGCCACTGTTCTTGCACCTGGGGGCAGGCTGGGAAGCCTGCGGTCCAATACAAAACCACTGGGACCGCAGGCATCTTGCCTGCTCCCCGGTTGTAATCAAGTGGCACTTTATAAAAAGAAGGATGGTTATAAATTTATCGAAGTTAAATTGATTCTCTACTATTCACTAAATACAATTAAATTTCAAAGCGTCACCGAGACGGTGACGCCACGTTTCCTCTCTTCACTCTTCACTCTTCTCTCTTCTTTTCTCCATTGCTTCATGGTAGATATCTACATATTTCTTTGCTGAAGCAGTCCAGGAAAAATCTGCGGTAAAGCAGTTTTGCACTATCTGATCCCATGCTTCTGGGGTTTCTGTGTAGCTGTTTATTACTCGGTGTATAGCGTCAATCATGGCGGTTGAGCTATATTCGTGGAATACAAATCCGTTGCCGGTTTTCGCCTTTTCATGCACGGTGTCGGCTAACCCGCCGGTAAAGCGCACCACTGGTACTGTGCCATATGCCATTGCTATAAGTTGTCCCAAGCCGCATGGTTCATAGCGCGATGGCATCAGGAATGCGTCGCTGCCGGCGTAAATGCGATGTGCCAGAGCATTATCGAACCGGGCAGCCAGTGCGACTTTACCCGGATATTCTTTTGCTAACTGCTGCATCATATCTATATAATATTCATCGCCGGTACCCAGTACCGCCAATTGCATTTTGCCTTCTTCCAGCAATGCCGGTAATGATTCTTCCAGCAGATCCAGACCTTTCTGATGACTGAGGCGTGAAACGATACCGAATAATGGAATATTGGCATCTTCAGTCAAACCCATCTCACGTTGTACAGCATTTTTACACATTACTTTGCCGGTCAAGTCATTTTTACTGAATTTCTTCGGCAGATACTCATCTTTTTCCGCACTCCACTCGGTGTAATCTATACCGTTAACGATACCGTGATAATCTGCACTTCTGTATGATAATAAACCTTGCATTCCTTCACCATATATATCTGTTTGGGTTTCAATAGCATACATTTTGCTAACTGTGCTGATAATATCGGCGTAAACAAGACCGGATTTAATAAAATTAAACATCCCATAATATTCCAACTTGTCCCAGGTATATTCGCTCCATGGCAATCCGGCAAGGCTCATTATATTGCGACCAAAACCACCCTGATAGGCGATATTATGAACACTGAAAACCGAGGCTATTTTTGCATAATCCGGCTTATCAGCATACAAAGTTTTTAAATATACTGGTATTAATGCGGTATGCCAATCATTACAATTTATCACATCGGGAAACCAGCCAATATGAGCGAACATCTCCAGCACACCACGGCTTAATGCTACAAAACGATGGTCATCGTCAAAATGGCCGTACAAACCCGGACGGTTGTATAGATAATCGTTGTGTATAAAATATGTAGGTACTCCCGGAATGGCGGTGCTGGTATCTACAGATATTTCCAGAGTATCATTAGCATGAGGTATGCTGAACGGTGACGTCGCCGGACGAATGCCGTAACGGGCGCGGTCGATATCACCATATAGCGGCATTGCTATCCGCACATCATGTCCCATTTCAGCTAACGCTTTAGGCAATGCCCCTGCAACATCTGCCAATCCACCGGTCTTTGCAAAAGGAACAACTTCTGCAGATACATATAATATCTTTAACTTTTTACCCATTATTCAACCCCTTTCGTTGCTGCTGTCACAAATGCAGTGAATAGTCGACATTGTTCCGGCGATTCGATCATTCTTTCCGGATGCCATTGAACGCCAATTGAAAATCTATGACTTGGAGACTCGATAGCCTCAATTATACCATCATTTGTACGGGCAGAAACAATATAAACATTTCCAATTAATTTTACCGCTTGATGATGATAAGAATTCACGATAATAGAACAGTTTTTTGAGGAATCATCAGATTCACATATAATATTTCTTAACAAACCATCAGACATATATATTTCATGAAGAGCCTTTTGTCCATTTACAGTCTGATGATGATTGCTGTTTGGACACATACTGGGGATATCCTGATACAACGAACCACCGGTTGCCACCGCCATTAATTGCACCCCACGGCATATACCAAGGGTTGGTAGATTCATCTGTAATGCAACTCTTGCAAGTTGAATCTCCATTTTATCACGTACCGGGTCTGGTTTGCCGCATTCCGGCACTATTGCCTCGTCCCATATTCCCGGGTCTACATCGCCGCCGCCACTGAGTAACAAACCGTCACAGCGAGATAAGATATCCTCGGCAAGCATATAGTCAGGATGATTGGGAATAATCAAAGGAATGCCACCGGCCACGGCAATGCTATTGCTATACAGCATATTAATTGCAGTCTTAGCGCCATCATATTCACCTTCGGTATTATATGTTCCGGTTGATATTGCAATTATTGGTTTTTTATTCATAATAAACACCTGTCAAATGATACAGACGCAAAATCTTGCGTCTTCAAACAAGGTCATATCGATAGAGACGCAAAATCTTGCGTCTCTACAGAATACACTTTATAAATCTATTATACCTTCCAATTGTTACGGGGCGATTAAATATTTCAGACATAAAAACAGAAATGGTGCAACGAGGAAGGTACTATCAAACCGGTCAAGGAAACCACCGTGTCCGGGTATAGCGTCACCGCTGTCTTTTACTGCTGCCCAGCGTTTAAAGTATGACTCGAACAGGTCGCCAATTTGCCCCAGGATGCCAATTCCCGCGCCTATCATTGCCATATCAAAATAGCTGAATCTTGTGCCAAATTGTGGAATATTTTTGCATATCATAGCAATCCCAATAGCGCATACCAGACCTACTAACGCGCCGGATATGGTCTTTTTGGGACTTATTTGCGGTGCCAGCGGTTTGCCGCCAATGTGTGACCCGGCCAGGTATGCGCCGCTATCACAGGCGAAAATCGCGGCGAACATCATCAATGTACCGGCTTCCGCTGTTTGCAGGAAAGTAATTAATATAAACGACATCATAGCGAGTCCGATAAACTGGGTAACTCCCAATAATATGAGATTCGCTTTCAGTGCTTCTATGCCATGTTTTTCAACATCTCCCCATATTCCCAGGAATAACAGCATAAATGCCAGTGCGCCGACAATAGAGTCAAATGTCATCCCCAGGTGGTCGTTTCCCTGAATGTTAATCGAATGTGCAAGCAGTGGTAAAATAATTGCGCCATATACGCCATTCCAACGGGAAACAACATTATTTGTTTTATGATTAACCAGCGTGGCGGACTCCCAACCGCTGGCACAGGCGATAATCATCACTAATAGCAATAACGGAATATCGTCGCCATAACCGGCATGACGATAAACCGAGTTCCACCAGTGAAAAAGAAGAATTATTGGGATACCCACCACGGAGGTGAGTAATCTCTTAATAAAAGCGTTCATACTAAACCCCCGAATTTGCGGGTTCTGTTTTGATAATCATAGATAGCCTGCATTATATCAATTCCTCGAAAATCAGGCCATAATTTATTAGTAAACCAGAACTCGCTGTAGGCAATTTGCCATAAAAGATAATTGCTCACCCTTTGTTCCCCTGCGGTGCGTATCAATAGTTCCGGATCGGGTACAGTTGGGTGGTATAATGATTCGTTCACAGTTTTTTCAGTAATGTCTTCTGCAGAAATTCCAGATTCCACAATTTTCTTCACTGCATCTGTCAATTCGGCGCGTCCTGAATAATTTATTGCCAATATCATTGTCAATCGCTTATTATCAGCAGTTATAGTTTCAGCATCTTGGAGAGCATCAACTAACGGCTGTGGTAATCCAACTTTTCTTCCCAGATGAAGCACCTTAACATCCTGACTATGCAGGTAATCTGTCTCCTGGCGTAATTGTGCTTCCATTAATTCCATCAATGCGTTGACCTCTGAGTCTTCACGAGCCCAGTTCTCGGTTGAAAAAGAATATAGCGTGAGATATTTTACACCCAGATTTCGACAACATGAAACAGCGGCGCGTACGCTTTGTGTGCCGGCATTATGCCCTACCACCCGTGGTAGTCCCTGGTTTGTTGCCCATCTGCCATTTCCGTCCATTATTATTGCAATATGCTGCGGCAGCTTATTAATATCTAATTGGCTGATTATCTCTTTTTCTGCGTCATTAAATTGTGTAATGTCTATTGCCATTGTATCCTTATCGCCAGATTACTATATCTTTCATATCTTTGCGTCCACGTTCTTCCGGTATCTCATCCGGGTATCCCAGTGGAGTAATCGCTATCGGCACCACACCGGCAGGCAGTCCCAGTGCAGCAGCGACTTTATCAACATCAAAACTGCAAATCCAACAGGTGCCCAGTCCTTCTGCCGTAGCAGCTAATACAATATGCTCAAATGCAATAGTAACGTCGATATCAGCGTGATTCTTTTCGTCTTTACGCACCCAGGCTTCATCAGGCACTGCACACGCAATTATCATAACCGGGGCTGCTGTTGCCCAAACCTGCCGGTCTAATATTGCCCCTCGCAATGCGGCATCGCGTACTACATAAAATCGCCATGGTTGCAGATTACATGCCGAAGGTGCAAGGCGGGCAGCTTCCATTATCCGTTGCAATATACCATCATCAACAGCATCTTTTTTATACTTGCGCACGCTGCGACGCGACGATATTAAATCATATATTTGCATACCACATTATCCTCACATTTCATATTCTACCCAAAAACCTTCTTTTCCTGCTATAGATTAATTTTGAAATGTTAAAATAGTGGTTATGTTGATAGAAAACTGGAGCCACTGGGGAGATTCGAACTCCCGACCTGCGCATTACGAGTGCGCTGCTCTACCAACTGAGCTACAGTGGCATGAATAGAAGCAAGCTGAATTATAGTAAATTACATGATTAAGTGTCAACGCCGGATGGAATTGGCAACTCAATTTTTGATTTTTTTTTACATTGATTAACAGGATTGAAAAGATAAAATAATCTTACAGCATTTTCTGCCTCCATGACCAATTGCAAAGTCTGAAAAAGCTCTCAAAAACATATCATCGTATTTATTTCTACATTTCATCATGAAACATATATAATTTTCTACTTTATTTAGATATAATGGCTACCTGAGAGGATTTATTTATGTTTAATATTAAAATCATGGCAATTGTAATTATTTTAGTTTTAACGTCTGTTATTGGTATTTGTGCTGGCACTGCGAAGCCGAAAATTCAGCCTGAAGTACCGTTGACAAAGCTGACAGTGCTGGCATTGGCTGATAAATATATTGCTGCAAGTGAACCGAAACTTAGCGGCGTTAATAAAACCACCGTTGATAATATGAAATTTCGTTTGAACTCTTTAAAAAACGTTCCCGTTCTCCAAGTAAAATTGGTCAATGAATGTATAAACGCGCTAACCCTTAGTCTGGCGAATATGAAATCGCTGGATACACTTACCGTTTCGTCGGCTTATCTGGTAAAGACAAATGTAGATAATCCACGAACAATAAATCTATTTGCATCAGTGCTGCATATCACAAAGAAGTATAACGACGCTGCGGCTTTACTGGAGTTTACTCGCGGGTTGGATAACAAAAATATCTTGATTATGAATAATCTTGCCAACGTTTATTTGGATTTTGATAAAATTGATAAAGCAAAAATTCTGCTGGATGCGATACTGACCAAAGAACCAAACAATCGTGATGCTTATTTATCGCTTGCACTATATTGGTACAAGAAAAACGATAAAATTAAGGCAAAAGAAATGTTGAGAAAAGCGGGTCAGGTTGTTGGAATGGTGAAAAAAGCATCAAAAAAACATGAAGAAGATATCCGCAAGGAAGAAATTAATGGGACTGACGAGTTATCTGTAATGGGGACAAAAGTAGATCAATTAAAAAAGCAAGTTCCGTTAACCACCGCAGATATTATTGAAGACGATTTCCCATTTGAAGCGCAGAAAATACGTGAAAAATACGGCAAATTGCTGAATAGCGAAAAGATGAAAATGCCAAAATTACCGCAGGGAAAGACTAACAGCAATAAAGACTATGACAACAATAAGCCTATCTTTGGTGAATGGTTGCAGCTATTTGCCGACCGTCAGAAAAATTTCCTACTGAATGAAAAGTTTAAAGGAATGGTTCCCAATAATGATGCGGAAGCGGAAGCAATAGGCAAAAAATATGCCCAGGAACAGTTGCGGACAGCATTGGATATGGCAAAAAAACAACTGGCAATGGTAAAAAACATGCCAGGAGTAAGTAAAAGTGATATCAGAGCAGCGGAATTGGAAATAGCAAAATTAGAGAAAGATTTTAAGATTCAATCTAAAACCAAGCCCGGAGCAGAACAACCTATTTCCGATGTCCCACCGGGTTGGGATAGTGGTGGTCTTTATTCCCGTGCAAATTATTCTGATTATATGATTATTTCTCGTTCATATGAGAGTTATATTCGCAAATTCTTTAAAAAATATAACGAAAATGAAAAAGATATCTTAGACGTTTTTGAGAAAAAAGAGAAAGAACTGCAAGATGTTCATAATGCGAAAATGGCTGAGATGCAGCAACAACACCATATATCATCAAGTGATAATTCAAGTTCGCCTCACAATGGCAAAGATGAGCCGTGCATGAGAGAGAGAATCCGCTGTATCCGCGAGATGAATGCCCTCCGCAATAATTATTACAAACAGTGGGTAAACCTTTATATGCCCCAGTATACGCAAAAGATGAAGCCGATGTTGGAAGATTATTGGTATGTTGAGGCGTTATACCTGCGTAATATGAACGACCCCAAGGTAATAGAACGCGAATATTTACGGGTGAAAGAAAATTATTTGAATTATGCCATGGAAGCTGCAAAACATATTATGATTGGTGCGGCATTTCCATATGATGCAGCGACCGAAGATGAAGAAAAAATGTTGGAAGCATTACTGGCAAAGGCAGAAGAAGAAGCACCTATGGAGCGTGAAAAGTTTGAAGGTGATTGCGCCACCCCGGAAGGCGATTGGATGAAATGGATTGAAGACCATCTGTCATTTGAAGTATCTGCCGAATTTATTAGCTTTAAAATAACAGCGCGTACACTTGAATTAAACGCCTGGGCATTCGGACCGGGTGCCGGCATTAAGGTGGATATGGTGGATGAAACAATGGAAACCTACACCGGCGTCGGGGCAAAGTTTGAGGTAGGTGTGAAAGTTGCCGGGGTAGGTTTGAAAGCTGAAGGAAAAGGAGATTTTGCCCGTAAATGGACAAAATGGGATTTTCAAAACGGAACATATCAGGAAGGATATGGTGCCAAAGCTGAAGGCTCTTTAGGAATCGGCGCGGTTAGCCTGAGTGGTGAAGCCGAGATAGACACCCAATTAAACGCCAAAGGATCCGCATCCCTGAACAGCACCCTCGGCGGCGGAATAGCATCACAAGAACTCGGTAGTTTCGGTGGAGAGTAGTGTGTAGAGACGCAAGATTTTGCGTCTCTACAATGTAGCACATATTATTGCGATATGAATAATTGTTGACAATTATATCGGTTAATATTTATGTCTGTATTATAAAATCACCGTTCGCTCAAGAACAAAACCGTCAACCTCTATCCGGGCAAATCCTTTGTTGCGGTCAAGTTCTACATTGGCACATTTATTATCAATCTTTGATTCTATCTGGTTTTCATTTACAAATTTCATCATCACTTTTTTTGTTGCCAGTTTTGGCCAGATTGCGCTAAAGAAGCCATTCATGGTTTTGCATAAACGTGATGAAACAACTCCTTGTGGAATGTAGTCGCTCCATGTCATTCCTTCGCGATATGTCAGCGGCATTCTGGGCAGTGTTCTGAATATTAAACGGAGCCAGGGGTCATCGCCGGTTAGGCGGTAAATATAGAAAGTGTTTTCGTTTTTACCGAAATATAGCTGACCGCGTTGGGTTTCAAAATAAAATGTTGAGTCAGTCGACATTTTTACCATCATTTTTAATTCCCCAACAATTTTATCATTACGGGAAATGGTGTAGCATAGTTCATCATCAATCATGAAGGCGACGGTATTCTCAAGACGTTTATCGCGGTAAAGCGGTTCAATGACTTTCTTTTCTGGCGGTATATTATTTGCCTGATATTCGCCATTATCAATATAGCTGACAAAAGAAAATGGCAAAGTCGTGTCGCCGATGATATCCGTAGCCTGCACCTGGATATGGATGTGCGGTTGTGGTGAATAGCCGCTATTACCGCACAACCCAAGCATTGCACCGTGTTCTACCCAATCATCTTTTTTTACTTTAATAGATTTTTCCGCAAAATGTGATATCTCCACGTAAAACCCGCGTGGATCCTGAATAATAACCAGATTTCCCCAGCGGTTTAACTCATCAGCATTGCCAATTGCATTGCTTGGCAAGTCATCAATTACCTGCACCACGCGGCCACGAACAGGAGCCAGCACCGGTTTATTAAAACAGTAATAATCGTCAAGGTCGACACCGCTGCCACTGTGGGTATTGCCATTTTCACCGCTGATGACGAAATCGTAGGCGTAACTCCATTTCCCTTTGTGGGTCCATGTACCTTGAAACCCCTGCCATACCATCCAAGATCCGATAAATGGCAGGTGAAGCGTGCGGAACTGATCGCGGAATCGCAGATTATTCGCAAGAAAACTTTCCAGTGTTTCCTCTGGCGTTCGTCCCATATTAACAGGAATCATCGGGTGACGAACCAGTCCCAATACGTAAATCATCCCCATCGTTACTATGTTAAACGGCAGGGTGAATACCGGAATGCCATAGTAATACCAGAATACGCTGGTTGCATCCATAAATATGGTTGATATTGCCACCGCTGCGATTGCCAGCAGGTAACTGTTAATTGATGGAATAAGGAATATCCCACCAATTGCCATTGAGATAAATATGTAGTTGAAACTATTAGTATCGGCAAAGGCCGCTGCTACTGACCCGGTCATTAATACATGAATAGCAGTGCCGACATAATAGCCAAGTGCCGCCAGCAGAAAAAGAATTCGTGAATGGCGCAGCAAAATTAAACAAAGTAAAATACCTACAGCAACGCTGGGAGCAAATAAAATAGCGCCGGAAGCCTTAAAGAAACCTGCCAGCCAGAATGGCATTCCAAAATCATAAGATAAGAAATTGAACCCGGTATGTGAACTTATTGAAAGAGTAGTCTTGTAATGCACCGAGGCAAGGTAAGCGATGGTACTGACAATAACAAATGGCATACTTAATACCGGCAGGCGTAAATAAGTCATCAGGAAATTTGCCAGGAAAATAGTTACCAGGAATGTAAGTATGCCAGCAACAGCAATAAATAATATCGATAACGGCGTAAGATTGAAAAGATAACCGATAGACATACCGACTAAAAGCGGATTATATGTGTAATAGCCAAACCCCAAAAATTGCTGGTCCATTCGCAACAGATGCGCACACAGGTATGCCGCGACAATAGCAATAATACCAGCCAGAGCAATCTGTGGATTAACAAAGGTTACGGCAAGAATTATCAGTCCTGCAATAGTGGCATTGCTGATGAAAAACAGGTCGGCGTAACAATGAATTATCGCTTTCAGGTATGCCTTCATAATCCTACCTTAACGCCAGTCTATCGGGCATTTTTTCACGCCGGGTGATATCGCTCAGGTCTTCGGCTTCACGGATAAGGTCAACCTCACCATTCTCACCGATTAACACCGATGCCGGTCGATATTCAATGAACTGCATCGACTGGGTCTGGTTATACGCACCTACCGGCGATATGATTAGTCGGGTTCCACGTTCCAACGGCGGCAATGCTATACCCTCATCGACCACATCAATATTCATACATAATGGCCCATAAATAACGCTGTTTTCGTTAACTCCGCCAACTTCGCGATCTAATTCAATGGTAAATTTATACCAGGTTGAGGTAAACAGTAGATTTACGCCGGCGTCGATAATATATGCCCGGGTGCCATCGCCATCCACCAGTCGTTTTGATGCTGTTACTGTGGTTATCAGGCTTCCGGACTCATCAACTAATGCGCGACCCGACTCCAGTATTAATTTCGGGAAATCACCCGGTCGCAATGCTTTAGATAATGCCTGGGTAATTGCTTCAGCAAAATCATCTATCGATGGCAACGAAACATCAGGAGGAAGATATACGCCTTTCAGTCGGCTGCGGGATGGGAAACCACCACCTATGTCAAAGTATTCAATGGAAAACTTAACTTCTTTTTCTACTTCATAGGCGAACTCAACCATCTTTGTTATCTGCTTTGCGTATGCCGTGGCATCCATGATATATGTGCCGATATGGCAATGCAGACCGTTAAGGATTAATCTGCTGCCTTGTTTGATACGTTTGGCGGCTTCCAACGCCTGACCGCTTTCAAGGTTAAAGCCGAACCGTGACCATTGCGGGTGAATGCCAGAGTCAAGATTTAATCTCATACCAACATTGATTTGTTTACCAAGTTTCTTTGCAACTTGTTCAAGGTCATGTAATTCGTCAAGATGGTCGATATTAATGATCGCGCCTTCGCTGGCGGCAATTTCCAGTGCCTCCATTGATTTATGAGGACCATTAAAAATTATCTTTTCTCCGGGTATTCCCAATTTGCGTGCTTTATCATATTCCATTTCCGATACTACCTCGGCAATTGAACCTTGTTTATGCATAATTGCGCAGATCGCGCCAAGGTAATTAGTTTTGTATGACCAACCAAAAACCACATTTGGGTAACGGGTGGTAAATGCGGTGCGCATTTGGCGATATTTCTGGCGAATTGTACGTTCTGAATATACAAACAGCGGAGAGCCGAATTGTGATATGAGTGAATCTATGGGAACACCGTCGATATCGGCGCGCACCTTGCGGGCATACGCCGGGTTATACCCAAATTTATTTATCATTCCAGTGTGTAGTTTCTTTATGACCGGTTTTTCGTATGCTTTTTTCATGGTGCTTCTCCTCGTGTTACTGCCTTCTGGAAGTTTTCCATATCAGTAACTAATTCGTAGGTATAACGGATGAAAAGTTTGCCAGCTTCATAATCAGGCAATGTTGGTAACGGCAGTCCCAGACATTGATATATCAGTCGCGATGGCAAATTTATACCTACACCGGTAGCAAAATATACCCACGCCGGAAAACGAGGATTAATTTCAATGAGAAATATTTCGTCATCAGTGGTGATAATACATTCCATCTCAAACGGACCGCGCCATTTAAACTCGCGAATAAAATCTTCTGTTGCTGCCAACATTTTATCGTTTTTCACCGTTACTCCGGTCCATATTTTTCCCAACGCAGTGATGGAAAGTTTCTTAATCCCAACAGTTCCCAGCGAGTTGCCATTACCATCGCCAAGTCCGATGACATTTAACTCTTCACCAGAAACTACTTGCTGAACAATAATCGGGTAACCCCATTCCGCCACCAGGTCATGGTAATGCGAGATAGCCTCTGCGGTGGTAAAACATTTATATGCCTTATAAAATGATCCTTTCACCATTACCGGCAAACCGACTTCGTTGATTGCCAGTAGAAATTCGTCCATACAGCTCACAACTTTTGTAGTAGGCAGTGATATGGCGATTTTTCCCGCGATGTCGTTCAGATGGTCTTTCCCGCGCAGCTTGAATTGTTCCATATTGGGTAGGAAAGTGAGAATGCCGTGGCTTTTAAGTTTAGCGGCGTGTTTTATATATAGCGGTAGTTCTGCGTCAAGGTTGGGGATGACAATATCCAGTCCATAACTTTGCTTGATATACAGCAAGCGGTCAATAAATGCGTCATTATCGCCAGACGGATAAGGTAGAATGTATGACTTTTCAACCACCCAATCCATATAAATCCCCGGTTCCATTGCATCATAGGCAAGTCCGACAATGCGGGTTTTCAAGGTGGGGTCTTCAATTAGCGAACGCGCCACCCCAATGCCAGGACCGGGATTATCTATCGCGTTTATGCCAGAAATACCGATAAAAAGTTCATCCATAAAAATCACCTCAAATTAATCCCAATTTCTTCAGGGTGGCGCGAAAATCTGACACATCACGCATAGCTTCTTCAAAACTTACATTATATTTCTTTTCTATCAACAAAGCGATCTCTTCTTCAGATTTCCCAAATTTCATTTCTTCGATAATCAGTATCCCTGTTTCGCTAACCTGGTAACTGTCTCCATTGTTGGGATTAAATATGAAACCTTCTTCATTAATAGCCAATCGAGAAAGTTTTTGTATGGAAGCATCAGATACAGCGGGGGTCGATTCATCAATAGTTGTGACATTGTTTTCTACTTTTAGATTGATTAATTCATTAAAAACAAGCAAATTAGTTCTGTTAACCTTAAAATCGTTATCAGCGGTTTGATTCAAAACGAAATTATCATTTTTAACAGCTAATTTAGTCATATTTTGCATGGTCGCCCCCTTTTCAATATCACACTGATATTTTACCCTTTATTTGCCCCTGATAATAGTCTTCAGGTTTATATTTACATTCTTCCAGACAAATATCACAGTTACATCACAAAAACATTGCATTTACATAATATTTTCTTAAAATCAATTATTTTTCTGGGAAATAGTTTTCAGTGTTCAGTTTTCAGTGTTCAGTTTTCAGTGTTCGGTTGATATCGGCTGAAATCGTTAGCAGTCGTATGAAGTCGAGGTTTATCAAAAATTTCTCTCTTCTCTCTTCCAATTTTCTCTCTTCCCTTCTTCACCTTGACATTCTCGCCTCAATCTGAAAATATAACATTGTAATATGGAATACTGCTATGAAAGGGGTTGTGGTATGCGTGGAATAGTTTTGGCGGGTGGCAGTGGTACGCGATTAGCGCCGGTTACTTACGCGGTGTCAAAGCAATTGTTGCCTATTTATGATAAACCGATGATTTATTATCCGTTGTCGACACTGTTATTGTCCGGCATACGAGATATATTGCTTATCTCTACTCCTGTGGATCTGCCATTGTACCAGCGTTTGTTGGGTGATGGAAGCTGGTTTGGTGCAAGTATGCATTACGCCGAACAACCCCGACCGGAGGGATTAGCGCAGGCATTTATCATTGGCGAGGAATTTATAGGTGACAACCGAGTGTGCCTGGTGCTGGGTGACAATATCTTTTTCGGTCACGGATTCTCGCAAATATTAAAATCATCCGCGCAGATTACCGATAAAGCCACCATCTTTGGCTACCGGGTGAAAGATCCGCAAAGGTATGGCGTTATCGAATACAACAAAGATAACGAAGTGATATCAATCGAAGAAAAACCCATCCACCCGAAATCAAATTACGCTGCTGTAGGGTTGTATTATTATGATAATGAAGTGGTGGACATAGCTAAAACAATCAAACCTTCGCATCGCGGCGAGTTGGAAATTACCGACGTCAATAACGCCTATCTACAAAAAGGCAAGCTGCGGGTAGAACGGTTGGGACGCGGGATAGCGTGGCTGGATACTGGAACCCACGAGGCATTACTGGAAGCCGGCAATTTTGTAGAAGCTGTTGAAAAACGTCAGGGAATGAAGATAGCCTGTCTTGAAGAAATTGCCTATGAAGAGAAATATATAACCCTCGACCAATTAGACCTGCGCGCCCAATACCTCCGCAATTCGGAATACGGAAAATATTTAGGAAGATTGGTTGAAGAGTTTGGAGAATAGGGAAGAAGAGAGAAGAGTGAAGAGAGAAAACGTAGCGTCACCGTCTCGGTGACACTTAACAAAAGGATTGTGTGGTAGAGTAAAGTAATTTTGGAATGGGAAAAATTTCTCTCTTCTTCTTCTCTCTTCTTCACTAACTTTTTCTCAAAATAGTGTCTATATAATCGTGTATGAAATAAATAAACGAGTTTCAGATATATTAATAGCTGCGCTGATGTTGCTGGTTTTGCTACCGTTAATCATTATCGTTGTTCTGATACTTATTGTTACTCAGGGAACACCGGTAATATTCCAACAGATTCGAGCTGGTAAAAATGGAATTTCATTTGTCATGTATAAATTCCGCACCATGTCTGATGGTGACGTGCGGAAGTCTGATCACTCACCGGTACAAAAAATCCATGGCGACCCTCGCGTCACCCCGGCGGGTAAATTCCTTCGTGCCAGTCATATTGATGAAATTCCACAGTTATTGAACGTGTTACGTGGTGATATGAGTTTAGTTGGCCCGCGACCATTACCAGTGGAAGATTTGCAACGTCCGGGTTGGCGAGAAATGGCAACAACTGAAGAAATCGATAAGCGAATAGATTGGCAAAAAACACGTGAAACGGTAAAACCTGGCTTGACCGGATTATGGCAAATATCTGACCGACCAGAAGTAGAATTTGAGAATTGGATAAAATGCGATATAGAATATATCCAAAATAAATCATGTTGGTTAGATTTTATGATAGTTTTAAAAACAATACCAGCGATAATATTAAATAAACGCAAAAGCAAATAGAGTTATTAAAAGAGTAAAAAGTTCTATTGCTGATGACAGTAATTATTCCCGAATGAATTTTCAATTCACAATTCACTATAGAATTTAACCCTTCATTCTTCTGCCATTTTACGGTATAATTCCCTTACCAATTGATAAGGGAGAGTTTTAATGAGATCTGATACTATAAAGAAGGGGCATGATCGTGCTCCTCACCGCGGGTTACTGAAGGCTTGCGGAGTTACTGACGCTGACATGCACAAGCCATTCATCGGCATTGTGAACTCATATATTGATATTGTACCTGGACATATCCATCTGCACGAGTTTGCCCAGGTGGTAAAACAGGCTGTTCGCGAAGCCGGTGGTGTACCTTTCGAGTTCAGTACTATTGGCGTTGATGATGGCATTGCCATGGGACATCTTGGGATGCGTTATTCACTGCCAAGTCGCGAAATTATTGCTGACAGTGTAGAGACAATGGCGATGGCACACTGTTTTGACGCTCTGATTTGCATACCAAATTGCGATAAAATAACTCCGGGCATGGTAATGGGAGCATTACGGGTAAATATCCCCACAATATTTATCAGCGGTGGACCGATGGCGGCTGGCATTAAGCCGGATGGTACCAAAGGCGACCTGATTTCGATATTTGAGGGTGTGGGCAAGTTCCAAACTGGACAAATTGATGAAGCGGAGCTGAAAGGTTTGGAAGATACCTGTTGCCCTGGTTGCGGTTCGTGCGCCGGTATGTTCACCGCCAATTCAATGAACTGCCTGTTAGAGGCTATCGGGTTGGCATTGCCGGGTAATGGAACTGTGCTGGCGATTAATCCAAAACGTCAGGATTTGGCGAAAAAAGCGGCTCAACAGATAATGATGTTGGTTGAGAAAGATATTAAACCACGCGATATAGTCACCACGAAGTCATTGGACAATGCTTTTATTCTGGATATGGCAATGGGCGGTTCAACCAATACCGTGTTGCATACCTTCGCAATCGCTCACGAGGCGGAAGTAGAATATCCGATGAATCGCGTAAATGAATTATCGATGAAGACACCATGTATTTGTAAAGTATCGCCATCAAAACCTGATGTGCATATTGAGGATGTTGATCGCGCCGGTGGTATCAGTGCTATTCTTCGCGAAATCAGCAAATTGGGATTATTAAATCTTGATACTCCAACGGTAACCGGTAAAACATTAGGCGAGAATATCAAGGATTCTGGTATTCTGGATGCTAATATCATTCATACTGTAAATGATCCGTTCACTGTAGATGGCGGTTTGGCGGTGTTATTCGGCAATCTCGCTCCAGATGGATCAGTCATCAAGAGTGCTGGCGTTGACCCGGAATGTTTCGTATTCCAGGGTGAAGCCATCGTATTTAACTCGCAGGATGAATGCCTGGAAGCGCTGGAACGTCGCGAAATAAAACCTGGCCATGTAGTGGTAATTCGTTATGAAGGTCCTAAGGGTGGGCCGGGTATGCCGGAAATGTTATCACCGACATCCATGATTAAGGGACAGGGACTTGGTAAATCAGTAGCGTTAATTACAGATGGTCGGTTTAGCGGCGGTACCGCAGGAACCTGTCTGGGACATATCAGTCCGGAAGCCACCGAAGGTGGGCCGATAGCAGTAGTTAAAAATGGCGACCTGATTAAAATCGATATTCCGGCACGGAAAATAGAATTACTGGTAGACGAAGCAGAAATTATTCGTCGTCGCACCGAATGGGTAGCACCAAAACCAAAAATTAACAAAGGATGGCTGGGGCGATACTGCCGAATGGTAACCAGTGCCAGTCGCGGTGCAGTGCTGGCATTACCAGAAGATGTAAAACCACAATTTGACTGCGGCATTTACGGCGCAGAATGTGGTGAGTAGTCGTTTTAATTAAAAATTGATAATGAATAATTAAAAATTGGGGTGGGCGTTTCGCCTGCCCCTTCTAGTTAAATTACAATATTTTTCTAACTAATGGTTCAGCTGCCTATATCTGACTGATTCGTCAAATACGACCGATTAACAAATATAAGTCCTAATATGAGTTTTAAGAAAAATTATTTTTACATTTGCTATTGACAACTGATTATCACATACATATAATAGATACATGGAAAATAATACCTGTATAGATACATGTATACCTGTATACCAGGCGATAGCGAATAAGATACGTCAATCGGTGTTGAATGGTGACTATACATCCGGGCAATTAATTGGCACGGAATTGGAATTAGCGCGTCAGGAAAATGTCGCACGGATGACCATTCGTCGTGCAGTTGAATTGCTGGTAAGTGAAGGATTAATAGTACGCCGGGCAGGCAAGGGTGTCTATGTACGCGAACAAAACGTTATTACCCGAACGATTCATGTAGTTGCCGGCAATCTTAGTTGGGAACCATCAATACTGATTTCCCGCGGAACACAATCGATAGCAGGCCAGCAGGGAATTCAAGTACAACTATACGATGCGTATGGTGACATGGGTCGCGATCTTACAATGTTAAAATCACTGCCAACTTCATCTGTTGACGGCGCAGTAGTATTATCACTCCATAGCAAACAATTCACTGAGGTTTTATATCAACTTAAATCTGAAGACTTCCCTTTTGTTTTAGTAGACCATCAGGTTGAAGGCATCGACATATCATCAGTAACTGCCAACAACTATGGCGGTGGTTATCAGGTTGGACAGGAATTATTAAAATTTGGTCATCGTCGAATTGGATTTATAGGCGACATTATCACCAGCACTGTCCGTGATCGACTGGCGGGTTTGCGTGATGCGATAGCTGACGCAGGATTGCCATTCGACCGCACGTTAATTTATGACTTAAAAATTGAGCCATTAGCAGATTGGTCTGATGAAATAGACCGTTGCACCCGTGAATTAATGGATCGTCCTAACCGTCCTACAGCAATATTTTTCAGTTGCGACGCTGTTGCGCGCACAGCTTATCGAACATTAAACCGCATGGGATTGCAGATACCGAAAGATGTTAGTGTAGTTGGGTTTGACGACGACCCATTAGCAGAATGGCTAACACCACCACTGGCAACTGTACGCCAACCTTTTTTAGCTATTGGGCAAGAGGCGATGAATATACTCCTGCAATTAATGATAGACCCCAAATCACCAGCAGAACATTGTGTTTTGCCAGTGACCTTCATCCCCAGGGAATCGGTAGCAGCTCCGGCGGGGATAGATGTTGTACCCGCTAAATAAAGGAAAAATTATGAAAAATCAACTTAAGAATGTTGATATGTCCGGTAAACGAGGTTTTACCCTCATTGAACTACTGGTAGTAATTGCCATTATTGCTATTTTGGCCGCTATCCTATTCCCGGTTTTTGCCCGGGCACGCGAAAAGGCACGTCAAACCACCTGCAGCAGTAATCAACGACAGATTGCAGCATCCACCATAATGTATGTACAGGACCACGAAGAGACCTTCCCTATCTCGACTGCTTTCTGGCAAGGAGTGGCAGTAGATGCCGGAGTGCTGGTTTGTCCTACTAAGGGAAAAAATGTTCCCAACGGTTATTGCGCCATTTCATCAGTTATGGGGAAAAGCCTTGGTGATTTCACAGATCCATCAAGTCGTGCATTGACTATTGATGGCCCAACAGTTTCCTTAGATACCTGGACGACATCACCATTGCCAAACATTGCCAATTGGACATGTGATTATGATTATCGCCATTCCGGGTTATTAGTAGCCAGTTTTATAGATGGCCATGTATCGTCATCAAAAAAATTGCTGGGTGCATTTGATGAACGACTTAGCCCGTTAGTAACATATGATTTTAATACTAATCCATTTAGTGCTGGCTCTATTGTTAATGACAATGGCAACAATTGTCTTGAAATCCCCGCTACTAATACTGAATCAAAACCGAGTATTACAGTAACTTCCGGTTCGCTGTTCAATAGATTATTTGCTGAAAGCAGCAATCCTGATGCAAATCGCGCAGAGTTCTGTGTTGCTTTTAAAATTAAACGTACCGTAATCAGCACAAATGCCGGTCGTACTGGATGGTTTGAAATAATTGGTGAATGGTTCCATAATTCCCCTCCCGGTGGCAGTACTAAATTAAATGCATTCACATCCAATACAAATATGTTTACTG
>JBIJDE010000043.1:0-18500 GCA_044344305.1 Armatimonadota bacterium | reverse complement strand
TGGAATGATGGTTATATGCCGTATTTTCTGACAGAAGGTGAACCATATGGGGGAACGTTGACATTTTTACTGCCGTTGAACTTAACAGCTGGCGAACATGCTTTGGATATTGCTACGCCTAACCATGGCAATATACAGGAACTCCGCATATTACCAGCCATCAATGATGAAGAAAGCAAATTAAAGTTTCTTGATAACAGCCGTATTTATTTTCCCGGCGAAATATCGCACGCGCGATTAACCGGGGTAAAATATGTTGGTGAGATTGTTTTTCAACAGTTGCGGTTGGCTGACGCAGGTGATTCTGATGAATGGGGACCAGATATACGAGTTGTGCCAATAAAAAATATCAGCAGATTGCCAGTGAATGAATATAGTAGCGACATTGCATTCCCAACATCTCTGAATGGTGTCGTAGGTGCGACCTTAATAGTTAAAGATAATGGAAAAATACTGGCGCGTTACCTTGGTTCTGTTGCGGTAGTTCCACATCGTGACACGTCAAAATATAACCCGGAAGGCCTGTTTCTTGCATCAACAAATACAAGAATTACCCCGGATAAACTGCGCGATTACAAACGCGCCGGTGTTGACTGGGTACGGGTCGAGTTGGGATGCGGCAGTTTTGCACCGACAAAAGGAAAATATAACTGGGATGATATGGATAAACTTTTCAACGCCTGTCGTCAGGAAAAGATGACTGTTATGACCCTGATGGGCGGTTCACCGGGATGGATGCAGCCAAAAGGTGATTTCGTTGATGTGCCTTATAAAAATTACACCATCAAACTTGATGGCTCACCGGGACGCGAATACATGAGTGACTGGGAATGTGCATGGCGAGAATATATGACCCGGTATACAGACGTAAACCGCGCCATGAACCTGTGGAATGAACCGTGGGAAGGTGGCGGGATATCCGGGTGGAAATCCACCGGAGAGCATTATCGTCTGCAATTATCACATCTGGTATCAGCACGCAATGCCGCCGACCGCACTATCAAAATCGTCGCAGCTGATAGCTCTCACGATACCGATTGGAAGATTTTTGCCGCAAATCGCCAGGATGACATCGACGTTATTTCGACCCATTATGAACATCCCCGCGCCAGCACCGCCTACGCGATGGCACGGTATTATAAAAAAGAAGTCTGGGAAACTGAAACCTGGCTTAGTTGGCAGGGCGACGCCGCCACTGTCCGCCGAATTTTATATAACCTGGCACTGGGTTCGCGAAAAATCAGCCTGTGGAATGATAGTATGCTCTTTGACAGTGCCGGTAATCCCACTCCCGAATTGGTTACCCTGGCGGCAACGCGCAGTATGCTGGATGGCCTTACCTTTAAGGAAATTATCCACCCGGAACGTCCACCGTTTGTATTAATGTTCACCAGTAAAAATCGTCAGGTTGCTGCCATTTCTACTTCGCTTACTATTAACAATGAACTGGCAAATCGCGAGTTTCGCGGTCAAAATTCAAATGATGCTGGTATATTGTCACTAAATGAACCGAAAGAAAACTACTGTGTTTATGACATATCAGGTAATCCTATAATTAAAAAAGGCGACCTGAATGATATAAACTTCATAATCAGCAACAATGTTAAATACATTGAATTCCATGGTTCTGCTGAAAAATTTAAGTCCTGGCTACTCACTGCAAAATATTATATAAAACCATTCGGAGTAGTAATCCATGATCTGCCATGCAGAATTGAGAAACATCCGGTGATGAATGTTATATTGAAAAATTATTATCCTAATATATTGACAGCAACTGTTACGGTGCAGTCACCTGACCTGATATTCAAAAATTCGGTTCAAAAAATAAAATTTAATACTGGTGAAACGACTCTATCTTTCCCGGTGGTATCCGCCAATCCTGTTAGCGGCAATGTTTACCAGGTAAAAGTTACCGTCACAACTGACAAGCTGACAATATCGCAGGAAGAATTAATCTCTGTTGCCACTATTACCCGCGGGACACCGATGGTGGATGGCTTTAATACGGATTGGCAAAAACTGAAAGCAGTGCCGGCATATATTTTGCCTGATAGACAAAAGACGCCACCACTATTAACACCATGGATGCCGGATGGCGAATGGGCGAAAACGGTAGAAACCGGCAGCAGCGAAATAGCCTTTATGGCGGATGAAAAATATCTGTATATGCAGGCGCGGGTGAAAGACCTGACTCCCCACATGTTTCCATCGCTGCTCACCGGCAAAAATCTGCACGCCATGCAAAATACACCTGCCGATTACATATATAAACAAATGGGTCCATGGCCAGAACGAGATAGCGACCTGGTAGAGTTGTCTCTCGGAACCATTAACCGCAAACAATGGGTGCAGAAATACGAAGTTTTCCCGCCGACCAATCCGTTATACCGTTTCGGCGCCGCATTGCCATGCCTGTATACCTACGTGTTTTACCCCACCCTGGATGGCGGGGCAGAAGTATTGCGCCTGCGCACCCCGGATTTCTATTATGCCCACCCGTTGCCGATGGACTACGCCTGGCTGGCTAAAAATTGCCGTGTCCCCGGCGCACAGGTACGCGCCATCAGAACGGAACAGGGGTATACGCTGGAAGCCGCACTACCCTGGAGCGAATTGAAAACACTACCCCACAAAAGCGGCGATCGCATCCGCCTAAACGTCCGCGTCCGCGACACCAACGACAAATTCCCTCTCGCCTGGGCCGGCAGCACCGAGGCTGGCGGCAAACAATACTCCTGGTCAAAAGACCGCAGCATCGCCGGCATAACTGCACTTGATTACACCCCTGCCGGAAGAAACCAATGGTCGGCTGATACCGAGTGGGGGTTTGAGTGAGAATTAAAAATTAAAAGTTAAAAATTTAAAATTAGTAGTTTTTATCATTAATATACAGTAGTATTGGATCGCAGGCATCTTGCCTGCTCCCCGGTAGTAATTTAGTGGCACTCAGCAAGAAAACATCAGTCTACTAAATTTAGCAAAATCATTTCTATTTCAAAGTGCCACTAAATTTTAAACGGGGAGCAGGCAGGATGCCTGCGGTCCCAGTCTTTTAATTTCTAACCATTTTTGTGATTAATTTTAAAATAATTTCATTTCCCCTTCTCATCTCATCCCATTTGTATTAATATATGCCCAACACGGTACTAACCTGTTTTTGGAGATGATTATTATGGCTTATATATTGCCGGATGATGAGCGCGTTTATTTGCGCGGTTTGGCCAAGCGCCAGGCGGAGATTGCGGCGTTGCCGATTATGGCACGTCGGAAGAAGATGTGGACTGACATGAATGACGGGGTGGTGGGTACACGTCCACCGTTTTGCCTGGAGACATGGACATTTGACCGCGATTTTATGCCGGCGGATATTTTTCAGTGCAAGTCCGACCTGGGACGCGGGTTGGAAAATGGTTTTCTGCGCAACATTCGTCACCACGATATTCTGAATGACGACCATGTTTGCCCGGATACCATCGACACCGGTTGGCATGTTTCTTGTGATCAATTTGGCATTGAGATTCCCACTAACTATATGAAGGATGCTGAAGGGAAAACATTGGGTTACCACTTTGATTGCCCTATCAAAGACCTGGATGTTGACGGCTATGATATGGTGAAACCGGCGACTTTCAGCGTTAACCGTGAATCATCACTGGAATACAAGGCTTTTTTAGAAGAAACATTTGGCGATATTATGCCGGTAGTAATGCGTTCAGGCACTTATGGCAACAATTACCTGACCCAGCAATTAATGCGCCTGATGTCGATGGAAACATTCTTCACCGCGATGTATGACTGTCCAGAGAAATTGCACGGGTTGATGGGATTACTGCGCGATAATGGCGTTCGTATGGCGAAATGGGCAGAGGCGGAAGGATTGCTGGAACTCAACAACGGCAATCAATGTACCTGTGGTACCTGCTACAACTTCACCACACTGCTGCCAGAAGGCGAGGTCACCCCGGGCAAGGTAAAATTGAAAGATATGTGGGCGGGAATGGATAGCCAGGAGACCGTGGGAGTATCACCGGAATTGTTCCACGAGTTCTGTTTCCCATATTACAGCAGCCTTGCCGAGATGTACGGACTGGTCTATTGGGGTTGTTGTGAACCGGCGGACCCAATTTGGGAAACTTCACTCAGCAAATTACCGAACTTGCACGCGGTATCCATCTCCAACTGGGCAAACCAGCAATACATGGCAGATGCGCTGTCCGGCACCGGCATCATTTTCTCCCGCAAGCCAAACCCCAATCTATTAGGCGTTGATGTTGTGCTGAACGAAGAAGCCTGGGCGGCAGAAATCCGCAACACCCTGGAAATCACCGCGAATAAAAATGTAATGTTGGAAATAATCGTCCGCGACGTATATTCAATGCACGGAAACCTGGGCAAAGCTACCCGCGCAGTGGAGATAGCAAGACGGGAGATTGATAAGTTTTATCCAGCGTTGTAATCTTATAAATTAAAAATTAAAAATGGAAAATTAACTTCGATTGAGATTGTCTGTTAATATCAAAATTGCTCAATTCATGTCCATGTTAATTTTTAATTTTCCATTTTTAATTTTTAATTAACTTCATCCCTTGCCGAAAATGGGGTAGACGGGTAAAATTAGTCAGACATGCTAATAACATTGATAAAATCGAAAATACATCGTGCTACCGTTACCGAGGCTAACCTCAATTACATGGGCAGCATCACTATTGACCGCGACCTTATGGACGCGGCAGGGATGATTCCACATGAAAAAGTACAAGTGCTGGACTTTAACAACGGTGCGCGGCTGGAAACATATATTATCGCTGGTGAACGCGGCAGCGGTGTGATATGCCTAAATGGTCCATCAGCACATTTAATAACTCCCGGCGATATGGTAGTCATTATCGCCTACACAATAATGACGCCAACGGAAGCTGATGAATGGCAGCCAACGGTAGTATTTGTTGATGGCGAGAACAAAACAACTTCAGTAGTACGTGGCGAAAAACCCGGCACAGTAGCATAAAATGGAAACAGCAGAAATTGTCCGCCGCGCCCACGAACTGGGCTTTGTTGCTGTGGGAATAATGCAGGTAATGCCCCATCGTGATGAAAAAATGCGTGAATGGATGCAGAAAGAGCATCATGCAGATATGCAGTTTTTTCACCGTCACCTACCCCTTCGCGAAGATTTAGACCGGATACTTCCCGATGCACAATCAATCATTTCTGTCGCTATGCCATATCCTGATACCCCAACCAATGCGACAAAATATTTCGCCGCCTATTCACGATGCGTTGATTACCACACCTATATAAAAGAATTATTGACGATGCTGACTATCGAAATGTCAGAGTTCGATAATTTAATATGCATCGATGATAAACCTGTGCCAGAAAGATACGTGGCGCAGAAATCCGGGGTCGGGTGGATTGGTAAAAATTCCTGCGTTATCGTACCAGGGTATGGTTCACGGGTATTATTGGGCGAAATCATTACCACTGCGGTTTTAGACCCGACTTCAGCGCTTTCCGATTACTGCGGCGATTGCCGACTATGTATTGACGCATGTCCTACCGGCGCATTACAAGAAGACAGTACTATAGATTGCCGTTGTTGCCTATCCTACCTGACCATAGAAAATAAATTTGAAATACCGGAAGAGTTTGGCGGCAAGATTAATGAAATGATATTTGGATGCGACCGTTGTCTGGCGGTATGCCCGCACAATAATATTTCACACTCCGGCGTACCATTACAAAACGATATTTTCACTGACGAAATCACAGAATATTTATCGTTGACCCCTGGTGATTATAAAAGAAAGTTCCAGAACTCACCGGTTTTCCGCGCTAAAAGAAGCGGATTTATACGTAATATTTTAATATTCATTATAAATATTAACAGAATTGATGCAATGCCGCAGATAATTAAACTGACAACAGATGATGACCCACTGGTACAACAATACGCAAAATGGGCATTGGAAAGAATAAAAACTCTATAATTGTAACCATACATCATTGTAGAGTTTTGTTTTTACATCGATTAGTAGAAAGTAAAACTCATATTATCAATATTTCTTATTCACAACTTGCTATAACTATGTTATAATTTGGCATGGATAAAGCAGTGATGCCTAAAATAGTATTGGGAATCAGAGCCAAGTTAATTTTGGCTATCTTATTATTTTTAACCATTATGTTATCTTTTATATGGTGGTGGGTTTATTCGTCATTCCGGCATCATTTAAAAGATAGAGTCGCTTCTGAGCAATATACTTTCCTGCAAATAACTGCACGCGATATTGACAATGAATTTCGTACCGCCAAAAGAATGCTGAAGATATTATCATCGGAAATAAATTCAGATACTATTAATAACAAACAGAAAGCCATTTACGCATTGGATGACCATTTATCTATGAGGATGGTTTTTGATGCAGGTTTATTCTTATTCGATAAGAATGGACAAATGGTAGCAACAAACTCCAACAAGTCAGTCTCCAACTATAAATATGGTGATGAAACTTTCTTTCATGATACCGTAAGCAGTAAACAATCTATCATCAGCAGCCCTCTAATTCTTAATCCAAAAAAAAATAATCCTGTAATCATGATGACATACCCAATATTTAATCAAAAAAAGGAGGTGATAGGCGTTATTGCCGGTGCAATTGATTTATTGAATGACGATGGATTTTTGCGCAGTAGATTAAATATGCGAATAGGAAAAACTGGATACATGTATTTGTGTAATAATGAGCGTATATATATCTATCACCAGGATACCGAACGCATAATGGCAAAGAGTGTAAAACATGGTATAGACAAATTGTTAGACAAGGCAATCTATGAAAATTTTGAAGGTGGTGGAGAAGCAGAAACGTTAAGAAAAGTTAAGATTTACTCCACTTTTACCCATTTAAAAAGTACCGGATGGATATTAGCGAGTAATTACTTGTTAGACGATTTGTACATACCTATCAATGAGTTTCGACTCTATTTCATATTTTTCATTATCGCTATACTCATAGGTAGCGGACTGGTAATTTATTTCATATCCAGCCGGATAACCCACAACTTAGAAATGTTCGCCGGGTATATCCGCAGTATGGATGTGAATAGTTCGACCGCTATACCATATAAAATTAAAAGCGGTGATGAGGTGGCAATGCTGGCGAACTCATTTAATCGTCTAATTGACCAGTTATTTTTTGCCCGTGACCAGTTAGATGGCATTTCACGTACCGACCCGCTTACAGGATTATATAATCGCCGACATTTTGACCAAAAAGCCGCCTCGTTATTCACACTTTCAAGCCAGCAGGAAAACCCTGTTACATTGTTACAGATAGATATTGATTTGTTTAAAAGAGTCAATGACACATACGGCCATGAGACAGGCGACTGTGCGTTAAAACATATTGCCGGCATATTAACGCGGGCAGTACGTACCTACGATATGGTAGTACGTTGGGGTGGCGAGGAGTTTCTAATTCTCATGCCTTTTATTCCACCGGACGAAGCTTACAGTATTGCAGAAAGAATCCGAAAAACAGTTGAAGAAACCGATGTTGATTGCGGAGTTAATGGATTGCGACTGACAATATCTATCGGTCTTGATTGCGCTTATTCTTATGATTCATTTCACCAGGCAATCGAGAATGCTGATATTGCCCTTTATCAGGCAAAAAATAATGGAAGAAATCGAGTAGAAATTTTTAATCCTAATATTCATTCCATCTCATCGCCATCTTGACGTATATACAATATAAAGAGTATAAAATAGGCACACTCAAAATCTTTAGAGGTAATGATGGCATATATGCTTCAAATGCTGGCACGGCGTGATAAGCTGGCAGTAAATTTTGTTTTAGTTAATCTTGGCGCATTAACCATGGTTTTGTTATCCCGGGTATCATTTTCGCAGCCGATACCTTTTACCCTGCAATCGATGGGAGTGTTGCTGTTAGCGGTTTTTTTAGGACCGCGTATGGCTGCCATCGCAATATTGGAATATTTAATATTAGGTGCGGCAGGTTTGCCGGTATTCGCCAGAGGCGGCGGAATAGCATATCTACTTGGCCCAACTGCCGGTTATCTATTTTCTATGCCATTAGCAGCATTAATAGCGGGATATTTATATAATCGAATAAAATCAAAATATAAATCTTCAAGATTTATCGCAGGATGGTTTGCAAGTGTGGTATCTTGCTGTATAATATTATTATTCGGCTGGGCATGGCTTACCAGTACATACCCTGATAAAGACCAAGCTCTGATTATTGGTTTTGTCCAGTTCCTGCCGATTGAAATTCTAAAATCTATGGTTGTAGCTATAGTATTCATCAAAAAGGGAGAGTGAATATGCTCCGATTTAATTTAATAATATGCGGTATTTTAACCGCATCAATATTCTCATTTGCTGCTGGTAATAATGTAAATTACCCTATCAAGACCGCAAAGATATTAGAACTCATTGCTGATAGCGGTCCGATTACACCTGAATTTTCAAAAAGCAAGACTGATAGCATTTTATCTGCAATCACTCCCGGCAAAGCTCCACAACAAATCACCCCGCAGTCTGCCAAGGCACAAGCCGACGCCGCGGTAAAAGACCTTGAAACATTACAGCATTATTCCGCTGACAGATCATTTGAACGTGGTGAATGGGAGAAAACTGTTGCTTCCCTCGATAAGTCCATCATGCTTAATAATGAAGGTGTAGATAAATACGCCCTCGCAGCATGGTTGTTATGGAGCACTGGCAAGCATGATGAAGCTATTGGCTACTATAATAAAATGATTCTCGCCAACCCGAATAATCCTGATGCATATTTCGAATATGGCTTTTACTACATAACCCAAAAGAATGATAAAGAAGCTGTCCGCTGGTTACAGACCGCTGTAGCTCTTGGTTTAAAATCACCAAAACGCCACATGTATGGACATGCCTTAAAAAGATTAGGAATGAAAGAAGAATCGTTAACATTCTGGAAGAAGGTACTGGTGGAAGAACCAGGCAATGAAGTAGCAAGAAATGAAGTGGAAAAACTGTTAAATCCAGATGTATCCAAGGCCGTTGATACCCCGACAGTAGTACCGCCGTTAAATACCTCGACAACTACACTCTATATTCCTACTATCACACCAGTAGATGCAAAGAATAACGCCACAGCGCCAGACATTACACCATCAACTAATATTAAAGATCCGGTAATGAATAAATAAATAGATAATATCTTTTGCCCGGCAGCAATGCCGGGCTTTTTTTGTCGCAACACCGGCTTGAAAAAAGAAGTTTTGAGGATGGGATAATCACCTACTTTCCAACAACTAAACTCTGTATCTAAACTTACAATAGATTTGTCATTTTGTTAAGAATTTGCTGAATATAATACTAAATCTTGTTAAATCTGGAATAATTATTAGGAAAGATGCTATTTTTTATCTTTAAAAGAAGGAATTTTTCTGTAATTAAAGAAAATTATTATACGTTAGGGGTACAATACTGTGTTAAATGCATATTATTTTTGGGTTATAATGTGTAATAGTGAGCAGTTGACTACCCATGGGAGAACGAATTGGTAGAACCGCAAAATAATCAAAGTCCAAATGCTGTATGGGAAAAATTAGTCATTGACCACGCTCGTCTGCAGAATAATGTAATCACCTACGACGAAGTTAATGACCTGTTAACCAATGAAGATTTGGATGCCGCTGAGTTGATGGATGATATTCTGGAAGCAGTTCAGCAGGAAGGTATACAGGTAGTAGATAAAATACCAGACCCTGCCGACACTCCACATCCAGCAGCATCAGCCAGCACTCTGGACTTGCCTGACGAGGAAGCAGTAACAACAGAAGGAATTCCACCTGATGATTCGGTGAGAATGTATCTGCGAGAAATCGGACGCGTACCGCTGCTTACCCCTAAGGAAGAAATTGACTACGCTAAATTATTAGAAAAATTAAACTTGCTTATGAAATTACAGCACGTTTGGAATTACGCAACTGAAAAGTTGGGGTATGAACCCAAAATTGCTGAAATTGAAAATGCCGTTGAAAGAAGCAGCAACAGCGAACTTCACGATGTTATGGATATTCTGGATGACATGGTGAAACGCAATGCTGACATTGATCTGATGAGTATGACTGTACCAGAGGTTCGCGATAGATTCATATCTTTCCTTGACCAGCGCAGTAATGACTTCTCAGTACGACGTGGCCAACTATCTAAAGAAAATATGACGGCAGAACAGTTTGCACGTACAAAGAAAGACCTTGAATCACGCGAAAAACGTTATCAGGACTTACGATTGGAAATTGACGAACAAAAGATTCGCGACCAGTTATTCCTGAAGAAAGTTTGGGAAGAGTTCCGCTCAGAAAGTCGTGGCGAGGAAGAAGGATTGCAGGATGAAGAAGCCGAGCAATTGAGAAGTCGCTACAACGCCCGTGAAATTCTCGACAAAAGTGAGGACGAATTAATATTCACCTTACGCGTGGGCAAGCTATACCATAAAATGCGCCTTAATGGCGACCGCCCACCAGAAATAGTCCAAAGCCTTGCCACTGATAAAACGCTGGCTATTGATATAAAGAAAATTAAAAAATCGCGTGAAGCCAATCCAATACCTGACGCGCCACCCCAACCTACGACGAATATCGAAATTATTCGCGAAATGGTGCATTGGATACAGCGCGTCATCAGTCGCGGTGAGTCATCAAAGAAGAGACTAACCGAGGCCAACCTGCGCTTAGTTGTCAGTATCGCGAAAAAATACAGCGGACGCGGCATGTCCTTCCTCGATCTTATTCAAGAAGGGAACATCGGTCTTATTCGCGCCGTGGAAAAGTTTGACTATCGCAAAAAGTTCAAATTCTCCACTTACGCGACATGGTGGATCCGCCAGGCAATCACTCGCGCCATCGCCGACCAGGGGCGCACCATCCGCATACCGGTACACATGGTAGAAACCATCAATAAATTAGTCAAGGTACAGCGCCAACTGGTACAGGATCTTGGCCGCGAACCCAGCCTGGAAGAGATCGCCGAAGAGATGGAAGGCCCATTCTCATCAAGCGAAGAGAAACAGAAAGCCGTACATCGCATGGGTGAAATATTCAAAATAGCCCCGGAGCCGTTGTCGTTAGAAACCCCAATCGGCGAAGAAGACAATAGCCACCTCGGCGATTTCATCGAAGACCAGGACGCTGTATCGCCCGTAGATGCCGCTATGACCCTCGTACTGCGCGAACAATTGGAGTCGGTACTCAATACCCTCACAACCCGTGAACGCGACGTGCTAAAGCTGAGATTTGGTCTCGACGACGGCTACGCCAGAACCCTGGAAGAAGTCGGCCACATTTTCGAAGTAACCCGCGAACGCATCCGTCAAATCGAAGCGAAAGCCCTGAAAAAACTGCGCGGACACAAAAAACGCCACCTATTACGCGAGTTCATCGACAGCAACCCGCAACAAGGAACATAAAAAATCAAAATCCGCCTTTTTTTAAAAGGCGGATTTTTTATTCTTTATATGTAAGTAATCACGGGAGATTAGGACATCTCCTCTACTTTACGCACGGCTGTCGGCGGAGAAATATTCTACGGTTTTCATGGCGTGTCCCAGGGATTCGTCTTTTTCTACCCGGCGCAATAGCTCTACCATATCTGCCCATTTCGTTTTTGTCATAACTTCTTCGCGAAAGTGGGCGGCTCCGTAGAAGCCTTTCATGTACCATGATATATGTTTGCGCATTTCCTGAACGCCGATTTTTTCGTTTTTGTCGGCTATCAGCAACTCGCCGTGTTCGATTGCCATGTTTACCCGGTCGGCGATGGTTGGCACCGGCAATGACTCGCTAGTGGTGAGGTAATGATTTATCTCGTCAAATATCCACGGGTTGCCCTGGGCGGCTCTGCCCACCATGACGGCGTCGCAACCAGTTTCTGTTGCCATTCTCAGCGCGTCGGCACCGCATTTGACATCGCCATTGCCTATAACCGGTATGCTGACATTGTCCTTGATATTTTTAATGATTGACCAGTCGGCACGACCAAAGTTATGGTGAACCCGGCCCGGACGGGGATGAATCGACACTGCTACCAGTCCTTCTTCCTCTGCAACCCGGCTGACATCTAGCGCAGTCGGTCCGTTCTGGTCCCAATAAGCGCGCATCTTCACCGAAATCGGCAGATGGGTTGCTGACCTTACCGCGCGAAAGACTTCCCGCACCAGACCGATATCGCGCATCATTGCCGACCCGGCTCCCTGCCGGGTGACTTTTGGCACGCCGCAACCCATATTTATATCAATGATATCCGGTCCGTAGGGAGTTATTAATTCCGCCGCTTTTGCCAGATGCTCGGGATATTGCCCGAAGATTTGTACAGTAACGGGATGTTCCTGAGGGAATATTCGCACCATTGCGTGGGTGCGTGCACTGTTATAAACCAGCGCATTGCTGCTGACGAACTCTGACACCACCATACCGGCACCATGGCGGCGGCACAATATGCGAAAAGCACGGTTAGTTATACCAGCCATGGGGGCAAGTATCAACGCAGGTTTTATATCTATTCCAGCAATAATTGCTGAATGTGGAAATGGCATGAATTATCTAATCCTTGGGAAAGTTTTCAGTGTTCAGTTTTCAGTTTTCAGTTTTCAGTGTTCTGCACGACATGAATTAATAATTTTAGACAGGATTAACAAGATTAATTTTTATCCTGCCCATCCTGCCTATCCATGTTAATAGAAAAAATCTTTTGAAAAACATCTATTTTAAAGATTTAGATGCGGTGCATGGCGGTGAAGATATCTTCATGCTGGACACGAATTTGCAGTCCTAATTCTGTTCCAATAACGTCTAACTTATCTTGCAAGGCAGGGATTGAGATAACAGCGGAATCAATCTCTGTGAGCATTATCATGGTGAAGTATCCCTGTAAAATTGTCTGGCTGATATCAAGAATATTCACACTATTTGCTGCCAAGGTATTGCTGACACCCGCAATGATACCTACCCGGTCCTTGCCCACGACAGTAATTACCGCTTTCATTAGTATTCCTCACAAAACACAGGCGCACTGTGCAGCAGTACGCCAAGTCACGAAATTCCTACCGGTAATGAAAATACATTACCGGTAGGAATATTTATGTAATAAATAATAAGCTATTCTACAGGTTGAAAGTCTTCTTTACCTGCACCACAATCCGGGCATACCCAATCTTCAGGCAAGCTTTCAAATGGAGTTCCTGGCTCAATGCCGGTTGACGGATCACCACTTGCCGGGTCGTAAACATAGCCACACAATGTGCATTCGTACTTCATAATAATTCTCCCTTTTTTATATTTCAGTTTCTTCTGGTTGGTATTTTACCCATTCAAGATAAGTTATTGATAAACAAATCATCATTGCAAGGACAAAAGCGATTGCGCAGGTTTTTGCTCCGCCGCGTGAATCTGGTTCACTTGCTTGTTCTGGCTCATCAAGTACAATATATGATGGTCCTCGAGTTTCAGCAACTATCCGCACCTTTTCATATTCTGTTTTTAACATACCCATTATAGCAGTTTTTTCAGTAACAAGAGCCTGTAATTTCATATAATTCAAAGCTATTCCCGGCATCTGTTCAATTTGTTTTTTAAGCTCTACTTCTGTACTACGATAACCATCTAATTTCGCCTGCGCAATCATTGCCTGCATAGCCGTACCATATATTCCGGGTGATAACCCTTCACGCGCTAGCCCGATTTGTCGCTTCATTTCATTTTTTAACCGGCTTTTCAACTCATTTAACTCAGCTCTTTTAGCGACCACATCAGGGTGAGCATCGCGGAGTTTCAGCTTCAATAATGCCAACTCAGACTCGCAGGTAGTTACACGTTGATATAGCACTGATAGCCCACCGCTATTATTGCTGCTCATCATGGTATCAGATGTTATTGTTGGGTCTATACTTGCTTTAACAAATTTTTCTGTTTTTTGCGAAACATCATGCAGTTGTTTCATTGCTAAGTCAGCTTGAATTTTCGTCTCGATTGCAGAAGATTTCACTGAAGCATATTCATCTGCTAACGATTTGGCTTGACCTGTCGGGTCAATTAACAAATATTTCTTTTGATATTCTTTTAATTTATTGGCAGCATCTTCTAATTCAACGGTGGTTTTTGCTATTTGGTCTTTCAGATATTTCTCACCTTGTTTAGCGGGGTCAAGGGGTAATTCCAACGTTAAATCACTTAATGTATCCATAACACACTGCATATAATTAAATGCCAACTTATCGTCTTTATTGCCATCAGAGCTTTTAATTATTTTTGAAGTTGCAGTTATGAATAATTCGTTATTCTTTCCCTGAGAAATCTTTAAAATTTCATCCATATTTTTGTATAATTCACCAATTTTTTGTTGATCAAAAACAACTTTCAAATCATATCCACGTTTTTCCATTTTTGACAATATCATTTTTTTAGCACGAATGCTTTTAATTAATGTTACTGCTGTTGAATTACTCGACCCAGGTTGCGGTACTATCATGGCACCTTCCATCATCGGCAAACTTGGCAAATCACCGCCGCCACCGCCAAGTAAAGCCAACTTGCCGCCGGCAGATGGAAACAAAAGTGTTGCTGCGGATGTGTATGTCCGTTTTTTTAGAAATACACTCACGATAGCTACCAGTAAAATAACCATCGTTATCATAAATAACAACTTAAAATTTTTCTTTACAACTTCTATAAAAGTTGGCGGACTGCTATATTTAAAATTATTTTTCATTTAATCTACCTTATTTCTTAAACGGCATGTATGATATTGCCAATTGTGATAATGTTCGTAATGATGCTTCAAACAAGTTGTCGGTACGGATATTCTTAACTATAAATGTTGTCGGCACAATAATTACATCACCCGGTAAAATCTTGCTGCTCTTTTTAGCCGGCATCACGGTGCCATTCATACGCAAAATTACTAAATGGTCAGTTTCTGCATCTTTAGAAAAACCACCTACAGAATTAACATAACCATTCAGGTTTTTACCATTATCAAATACTACCGAACCATTACTGAATACACCGCCAAGTACGGTGACCGTTGTAGGTATATCGGGGACATATATCGTATCGCCAGGTAAAAGGTTAAAGTCACCTTTTTTACCTTTTGAATTAATAATCTTATCCGCCTCAACAGGGATTGTCAGCGCAATCTGCTGGTCTTGCATATTGCGTGGCGGTGTAAGAATGATTATCTTTCCTGTTGTATCAGATGATATCGCCTTTGCAACTTGTGATGATAACGCGTTAACATTTTGCTGCTCCGTTTGCTGTGCTGTTTGCCCGGGTTGCGCTATAGGAATTTTTGTTGATACCACACCAGAACCAGTATCCATATCTCTGAGCAATCGATTCATTTCTCTCTTTTGTTCAGGAGTCTGTACGGACGAATCAGGTCGATATAGTACCAGACCACTTGGGTATCCATTGGCTATAATACCTCCTGCCTCATTTATCAACTGGTACAACGTTTTCGCATTTAATCGATTACCATTAAATGCCGGGTAAGTCCCCGGGTGCAACACATTACCGCCAATATTTACAGTCTCAGTCATCGCAACAAAATTAGAATCTCCTCGCACTGTTATTAAATCTTTATTTTCCAATATTGGATCTACTGCCAGGGTAAATGTGTTCTCATTTACCTTTACCTCATATTCCATCGATTTTGTTTCACCATTTAATGTGCGGAATAAAACAACTTTACGTTCTGCGTCAACTTTTAAACCACCGGATAATGCCAATGCGTCGGATAACTTCATCCCCACCGTCAATGGCAATTCTGCAGCTTTACGTACATATCCACGCACAACGACAGATTTATTATCCATCATCTCTTCACGGGTAAGAATGGATAGTTTATCCCCAGGATTTAATACTATATTTGTATCCTTTACATTGTTTTGCGCATCAAGCAGATTAACGGTAATTATTTCAGTTGTTTTATCTTCTCTTACTCGGTAAAGGTTAGCTCTTTCCATGTAACAGTTATTTAATAATCCTTTTGCAAGGAAAACTAATTGGTTAACAGTGATACCGGCTACATGGGGGAATATACCTGGCGCAGAAACCGCACCAGAAATAGTCACCGATTGTGCCTCGCCAAGATTCTCTTTGGGATATATAAACAGCCTGTCGCGTCGATTTAACTCAATATCAGATTCTTTCTTCGACATTGCGTCACGAAGTGAAATCTCAATCATTTTCTCTGACATGGTACTTTCATCTAACCTTACAATCAAGGCTTTATCCAAAGCGACATTAATTTTTAAACCACCAGCCATAAATATTGCATCCGATACTTTCATCCCTTTGTAATATGGCATTGATAGTGGTTTATTCACCTCACCGCTAACAGTAATAAAAGTTTCGATAACATCAGCATTTGCCTTAATCTCAATTCTATCACGAGCCTGTAATAAAAAATCATCCCCTACTTTCTTCGATAACGCGTCTTCAAGGCTAAACGACATAAATTGTGATTCATTAGAATTTGGAAAACGATACAATTGCGCTGTCTTCAAATAAGCTTTTATCGTTATTCCGAAGGCCTTAGCTATTAAATCACTGACTTTCATTCCTGTTGTATATGGATATACGCCCGGTTTAACCACCTCACCACTAATGGTTACCGTGCCAATCAATTCATTAACTTCCTCGCGCTTATATACCTTTATAGTATCGCGTGGTTTTAATTCAATATCAGCAATTTTATCCCCATTCAATACATTGTTCAGGTTAATAATCATTATATCTTGCTGGTTATCAGCAATTGTCGATGCAATATTAGCCATTGGATAACGATACAAATGTGCTTGGTCAAGGTATGCATTAACAGTGGTGCCAAAACTAAGTTTCAACAAATCAGATATTTTCATACCTGTTCTATATGGGAAAGTACCTGCTTTCACAACTTCACCGTTAATAGTTACGATGTCATTTAATTCCGGTAACTCACTACGATTAAATATCTTAACAGCATCTCGCGGTTTCAACTCTACATTCGCAATCTTTTTACCACTTATTATATCGCTGATATTAATGATTATAGTTTCTTTTTTTGTTTCTGTGGTTCCTGTGGCAGGGAATCGATATATAAACGCCTGGTCAAGATAAGCGTTTGTTGTTGTGCCAAAACTAAGGTCTAATAAATCAGATACTCGCATATCTTTTTTATATGGGAAAGAACCAGCTTTAACAACCTCACCACTAATTGATACTGTATCATTAAGTTCAGTCAATTCAGAACGATTGAAAACTTTCACAGCGTCTCTTGGTTTCAACTCTATATTAGCAATCTTTTTTCCACTTATAATATCGCTGATATTAATGATTATCGTTTCTTTTTTCGTTTCTGTGGTTCCTGCGGCAGGGAATCGATAAATAAATGCCTGATCGAGATAAGCGTTTGTAGTAGTGCCAAAACTCAGATCTAACAAATCTGATACTCGCATGTCTGCTTTATATGGGAAAGATCCAGCTTTTACAACTTCACCACTAATTGAAACTGTATCGTTAATTTCAGTCAGTTCAGCACGATTAAATATCTTTAGACTATCACGTTGTTTCAATTCAACGTTAGCATCTTTATCGCCATTCATAACTTTACTGATATTAACGATAATCGTTTCTTTTTTGGTTTCTGTAGTTCCGGCGGATGGATAACGATAAATAAACGCCTGGTCAAGATAAGCATTTGTTGTGGTGCCAAAACTAACCTTTAACAAATCTGCTATTCGCATACCGGGGTAAAACGGGTATGTACCCGGCTTTACGACTTCACCAGCAACGCTGACAATATCCTGCAATTCAGTAACTTCAGCTCGATTATATACTTTCAGCACATCGCGCGGTTTCAATTCTAAATCACTCTTTTTATTACCTTCTAATATATCCGCCAGGTCTACCATTAATACTTCTGGCTGACCGGGTGATTGTGCACCTGTATTTGTAATAGTAACCGGGAAGCGATAAAGGTGTGCCTGTTTTAGATACGCATCTACAGTAGTACCAAATCCTAAATTAACCAGGTCTGATATCTTCATCCCTTTTAAATATGGGTACGCGCCAGATTTAGTGACAGCTCCTTGAATAGTAACCATATCCAATGACTGAACCATATTCTTCTTAGACAGTATCTTCATGGTGTCTTTGGGCTGTAATTTTACATCAGCACCGGGTTTTCCTTCCATAACAGCTCGTAGATTGAACGGAATCTGATAAGTACTGGAATCATCGCGAAGGCGTGTGATAACAGCTTGTTCTATATATGCATCATCATCAATTAATCCACCGGCAATTGCGATAAGTTTGCTTACCGTAGGAGCCATGTCAGCAGGGAAAGGACCGGGACGATTTACCGAACCAATAACGGTTACCGCATTCTGCAAGACATCCAATACAGGTCTAACATAAACTTCATCGCCATTTTGCAATTTTTCTTGTTT
>JBIJDE010000267.1:0-6547 GCA_044344305.1 Armatimonadota bacterium | reverse complement strand
TGAATTATTTAACGCTCCCGGTTTTGACGCCATCATCACCCCGCATGATTACCAGGCGCGTGGACTTGGTGGTATTTATGAACCGGAAGGAATGGCAGACTCGTGTGTTTTGCGCGGCAAGCCATTTTTCTGCGAGATGGATACCCGTACCTATATGGGAACCGACCCCAATTCACCGGCGTTGAATGATAAAGAATTTGCCGCGATAACCTGGCGCAATATTGCCACCGGCATGTCGCGCGGGTTTTATAGCTACTGGATGGATGTTTACCAGGATTGGTTCGCCAGCAAGGGTATTCACGATGTAATTTCACAACAGACAAAAGTAATCCGCGAATCAGTGAACTGGCCGCATCAAACCATGCCCGGCATCGCCATGATTCTGGATGACGAAGCGGTGCTGGAGACTAATGGCAACGGGAACGTGATGAATGAACAGATAATGTGGGAAGAAAAGATGGGGTTGGCGCGGTGTGGTGTCCCATATCGCATTTACCAGTTTAACGATATAAAACTCGATAATTTCCCGCAACACCGGGTCTATTATTTCCCCAACCTGTATCGCGTTGATGACGAAAGACTGCAATTGCTGAAAGAAAAGATATTTCGCGATGGCAATGTTGTGGTATGGGGACCGGGAAGCGGAATATCTGACGGGAAAGTGATTGGACCGGAATCTGCCACCAGGCTCACCGGCTTTGATTTTGAATTTTTACCGGTGAATTACCCGCGCCGGGTATTGGTGAGTAATTTTGACCACCCAATAACCAAAAACCTGCGCGATGATACCTTCATCGGCGGTCCACTGGCGTATGGTCCGGTATTACACCCGAAAGGCGGAATACCGCTGGCTGTGGCATGGACAAAACAAGGGAAATCTCTTTATGGTTTAGCTGTTAAAGAGTTTGAAAACTGGTCATCGGTCTTTACCTGCGCGACTCCAATTCCAGCTGACCTGTGGCGAGGGTTTGCTCAATTCGCCGGTGCTCACGTTTATACGGAAAGCAACGATGTGTTAATCGCTGATTCAACTATAATAGCGCTTCACTCTCTGCGTTCCGGTGAAAAGAAAATTTCATTACCGGGGCCATCAGATGTATACGATGTAATTAATGGTGTGAAGATTGCTGACAATGTAGCGTCATTTACCTTTAACATGGACGCTCCGCAAACACGGGTGTTTAGAAGAGAGTAGAGAGAAGAGTTTTCGTGAAGAGTGAAGAGTGAAGAGAGAAAAATCGATTTCATCCGACTTCAAACGATTTCAGACGACTGCAATCGATTTCAATCTGAAAATATAATAAAACACCGAGGAATCTGATGAAAATGAAAATCTATCAATTACTTTTAATATTGCTGCTTATTTGTATACCTGCATTTTCTGTGGAAATTGAAGTGCCATATTGCAAAGATGCTGCCACGGCGGGGGAGTTTGCAAAACGTGCGCAAACTGCCGGTCGTTGTTATGTTGCAGACCTAAGTATGGCACAAGTTGGCACTATTGTGAAAGGGAGAACCGAGGCTACTATGGCTCCAGGCTGTTATCGCTTGCGGATGTCTCTGGCGTTAACTCCGCTGGGTGATCCAGTTATAAGCAGTATGACGGTAAAGGTAGCAGTTGGTAATAATGCGCAGGTTTTAACTCCGCTATTTTTCGCCGAACCGGGTAGATTTATCGATACCACTATTAATTTCACCGTTTCCGATGCATCGCCACTGGTTTCAGTATCATGGGAAGGAGTGAAAAAGTTAAAGGCTTCTGGTGTTGCGACTGACGACCCGGACCCGGATGCTAAGGATAATGTTGAGGATGGCGGATTATTTCCAGCGCTTGGCGAAGATAAAATGGTCAACTTCGCGGAATTGAAAGATTGTAAATATTACCTCGCTGTACAGGGATTATACATTGAAAAGCTGTCGCCAGTTGAGGTTACGAAAGTCGCTGTTGATAAGGTGATATATAAAACTAATCAAACTGCAAAAGGTGACATAGTATTAACGAATTACGGAACTGACCCGGCAAATGTTAAATTAACGGTTTCTTTGCTTTATGGGCTTGATGGTCAACGCGTAGTTGATACAAAAAACTACACCCTGGCACCAAAAGAAACAGTGAATTGGACCGGCGATTTTTCGGTGAAGGATTTGCATTACGGTGTTGAATTGAAAGCGGTAGCCACCATTGATGGCTGGCCATCGGCAAGTAAAGGCGATATTTTTGCTGTTAATGATAATATTTACGAAAGCGCGATGATAGGCGCGATGAGCAGTGGGACATTGGCGCCGATAGATAAAGAATACGCCCGTAATAAAGCGTTGGAGTTCCGCAATAAAGGTTTTACCGGTTTTGAAACCTTCTTCTGGGCACCGTGTGATATGCTGGAGTTTACTCCCGACCAGGAAGATTTCTTTGGCGGGCAAGGAGGATATCCAGCAACCGTAACCGGTACAAAAAATGTGGTAGCCGCTTTTCATGATCAGGGAATGGTGGGGACATTTTACTCGAACCTGTGGGGTGGCAGCGGGCCGCCGGCTTTTGATAATATGCGCAAACACCCGGAATGGTTTGCCCATGGCAATTTTAATTCCGCCATTATTTCTGATTGGGATTTATTGGGTAACTCCGGCGGCGACATGAAAAATCACCATATACGGGCGCCGGGGATAGATTGGGCATTTACCCAGATAAACCTGCAGCCACCGGATAGTTTGTTCCGCTGGCACGCAAAAGAGATTATCGATTCGCAAAAAATGTTTGACTGGGACGGCATTCGATACGACTCATCATACAGCAGGTATTGGGAAATCCGCGCTATGCGGGTAGTACGCGGAATAGTGGATAACGCGCTGCCGAATTTCGGCTGGGGTTACAACGCGTTTGCGACAACTGATTATAAGAATAACGCGCTCGATACCTTGATTCACAATGGCGGCATGGTGATGGCGGAAGGTATTCGACTGAATTACCACGGCGGTAATCTGGCGTCGTATTTGAATGAGTTAAATGTGTGGCGCAATATTGTCTGGCCTTACAGTGGACACCTGGGGCCGTTGTATGCACCTCCAGAAATACCGGATAAAAAAGAAACACCGGAATCCGCAAAGGCAAAAATGATTGACGCCGTTTATGTATCATCAGTTATATTGGCAACCGGCTCGCATCCGTATTATCACCCGTTGGAGAGTGACACAGGAAAGTTCGGACGCTTTGCGCTGCGTTATGGCGAATATATTTGGGACAACCGAATGCGGCCGCTACTCGATCCTGCCAGTGTGGTATCTTTTGGGAACAACGCAGACCCATTCCAATGGAAACCGCTGGTACGCAATCTCAATCTGGGAGGAAAGAAACGCCGGTTGGTTATTCATTTGCTCAATATCAACCCGAAATACCAGGCTTATGTAAATTTTGATATGAAAATAATGCCGCCGATTCGCAACCTGCCAGTGACATTAAATCTGCCTACCGGTGCGGCAGTAACCGGGGCATGGTCGCTGACGCCAGTTCCGGCTCCTACCCAGTTGGCGGTGAAATACCAGATGGATGGCGGAAAGGTAAATCTTACAGTGCCGGAAGTGTGGTTTTACAATGTACTGGTGGTAGAATATACCGCCGACCAGCCATTGGCGGAACCACTGAATCCCAAGTCCGCCACTGATTCAAATATGCAGGATTGGTATCTCATCGGGCCATTCCCCAGCAACCTTGATTTTTCCGGGTATGATGCGGTATATCCACCGGAGAAAGGAATTGATTTAACTGCGAGTTATTCAGGCGTAGATGATAAGCCGGTTAAATGGAATAAGTACCGCAAGGCAGGCGACCCGGTGCAGTCGTCCACATTTATCGACCTTGGCGAGTCAGTCAGTAGTTCCTTTGGAGTATGCGGCTATGCTTACACAAAGGTGATATCAGATCGCGACCGTGACGCGATGATTTTTGCCAGCCATGACGATACCATGACAGTATGGCTTAATGGTGAAAAAGTGATGGAAACCGGTAAAAAAGAATGTGAAATCCAGCTTGACCAGTCAAAAGCAGTAATAAAACTGAAGAAAGGTGAGAACACTATTTTAATCAAATGCTGCCAGAAATGGATGTCATGGGGATTCCTGTTCAGAATTGCAGATAAGGATGGACGACCGCTGACGGATGGCATGACATACGCGTTTACGAAGGATTAAGATGATGAAGATAAATATAAACGGTTCTGAAATTTGGGACAGACACACAACTACCGGGTACAGGCACGAATCCGGTGATGGATTGTCGTTGCTGGTTGGTCTGAAATCGCCGGATTCAAGCCAGTCCCCTTGTTATGGTAAATCATCTGATTTTACTACCGGGTACAGGCACGAATCCGGTGATGGATTGTCGTTGCAGGCTGGTCTGAAATCGCCGGATTCAAGCCAGTCCCCTTATCATGTCAAAAAAACAATATTCCTGCTTCTCACATTGTTCCTCTTAGTAATCAACGCTTTTGCCGGGCCGGATGACACCGCGGCGGGGAAAGCGGCTTTGGCACCGCAATTTGGCTGGACTTACAATGCTTCCGGTGCGCGGAACATTCATATTTTGCGTGGGTTGTGGACTGACCAGTATCGTATAGAAGAGGCAATTGGTCATTCTGGTGGTGGAGTTATCACTGAAGGATGGCATTGGGTATCTGGCGGTTCCGGCTGGCCAACTCCCTGGCCGGAACGTTTTGGCAGCGGTATTTTTGACTTTCCCTTCAACTCATCAGAGATGGCGAATAATGACTTGATAATTATCAGCAACATCAATGCCGACGCGATAAACGCCGTCACACGGGTGCGGTTGCGCGAATACGTTAAAAATGGCGGTTCGGTGCTGGTGCTGGGTGGACGTTTTGCCTTTGGCGAACAATATCGCAATACCGCGCTGGAAGAGATGATGCCGGTGACTTTACCGGCGGGATTCGGATTCCTTCAGCCTGAAGGCGGGGTTGTATTAACGCCGACAAATGATGAATTAGCGAAAAAAATGGATAAATTAAGCTGGAACTTATCGCCAAGGACATATTGGATGCATACCTTTACCCCCAAAGAGGGGTCGCGGGTAGTGGTGAAGGCGGGTGACGCGCCGCTGTTGGTAATTGGCACTTTTGGCAAAGGTAGAGTAGGTTATTTCGCCGGCACCGTATTGTGCGAGCCAGCCGCCGGCCAAACCACCTTTTGGGATTGGGATGGCTGGCCAGTTGTACTGGGTACTACTATCCAGTGGCTCACCGATGCTCCCCGGGCGGCAAACCATGTGCCGAATGATGATTTTGATAAAAAGATAGAGGCCGCTGTAGGCAGTACCGCAAAGGATGCCTGGGAAAAGAGCGACGCGCTGCTTTGCGATGGTGCAAATGCCTGTCGCGATGCCGCGTCAGTGGTGAAATTGCTTACTGCGGCAATGGGGCAGGAACGCGATTTCTCACAGCGTTTTACCGAGATTGCCATCGACCGGCTTTCGACTATTGCCGATAAATCTGTCGCGGATGTGGCGACTCAATTGATTGAAGTCAACATGCCGGGCAAACGCGCCGTCGGTCTTGCCATGCTGGGTGCATCCAACGCGCCGGGGGCATTGGCAACGTTAAAGTCATACCTTGACAACCCACAGTTAGATGACGAAGCACCCGGCGAGGATGGCGGCGATGTACTGAAGCCAACCATGGATATAGCAGAAGTCGGTCGTCCGCTGGTACGTCTTGCAGCCCTGCGCGGCATGGGCAACCTGCGCGACCCGAAGGCTATTCCGTTTTTGAAAGCGGCATTGAAAAGTTTTAATGTGCCAAAATTTGCCGCCGGTCATCCAACCCCAGAGAATTTTCTGGATACCATGCCGATGGAGATTAAGATATATGAACAGGCTGTCTTGTCATCTGCCTTGTGCGGAGATGACACCACTGCCGGCACCCTGATAGATTGCCTGCTGGAAAATCGCTACATCATCGCCCGTGCCCGCATGGAAAAAAATAAGCCAAAAGACCGTCTGGAACAGGTGCAGAAAAATTATCCGGCAATAAATGATTGGCAAAAAAACCTGCTCCGTCAACTGGAAAATATCCCTGCCACTGTCCACCTCGCCATCGCCAAACGCTTGGCAAAAGAAACCGACCCCCGCATCATCCAAATAGCCGACACAATATTCGCCGGCAAAAAGATAACCCCGGAAGTTAGCGCAGTGTTGAAGATGAGCGTGGTTAAGGGGATTAGTAATTAAAAATGGCAAATTGCAAATGGCAAATGGCAAATAATGCCTCCCTCTTCGAGGGAGGTGTCACCGCAGTGACGGAGGGAGTGACTGCTAACAGTCTTTTATTTCACATCGATAAATAGGATAAAAAAGATTTTTGTATTGAATACAATTCAACCCCAGAGGTGATATGTTAAATACTGGGGATGATTATAACGTTAAACGGAAGGGAAGTTGCATGGTATTCAACATATCTTTTCTTGTTTAAAGAAATTAATTTGCATAAGAAGCGTAAAAATGAATAGTCACCGTGTGGAAAGGGACGCAAGTCCGGCGGAT
>JBIJDE010000024.1:0-21328 GCA_044344305.1 Armatimonadota bacterium | reverse complement strand
AGAAAGTTCCCAGAAAAGTACCCAGAAAAGTACCCAGAAAAGTGCGGAGAAAACCTCGGAGAAACATGAGGAAATCGTAAAGAAAACTTCGGAGAAAAGTGCGGAGAAAAGTGTGGAGAAAATTTCCCAGAAAAGTGCGGAGAAAATTATGGATTGCATGAATGATAATCCATATATTAAAACACCGGAACTGGCAGAAATTATTGGTATAAGCAATAGTGGAATAGAAAAACAGATTAAAAGATTAAAAAGCAAAGGTATGATAAAACGCGTCGGCCCTGATAAAGGCGGGTATTGGGAAGTGGTGACAAAAGATGAGTGAAATTAATGAATTGCCGAAGGGGTGGGCTTTTTCTATACTTGGAGATATTGCGGTTCGTATAACCAAAGGTGGAACTCCAACAACTTATGGTTATTCTTTTAAATCTTCTGGAATTAATTTTTTAAAAGTTGAAAACATTAAAAATGGTCGAGTTAATTTAATGTCGTTAACGGATTTTATAGATGAAGAGACACATGTTTTTCAATTAAAATCACAACTATCCGTTAATGATATACTTTTTTCTATTGCCGGAACTATTGGTGAAACTTGTATAATTAAAGATGAATATCTTCCAGCCAATACTAATCAAGCTTTGGCAATAATAAAGGGAACTGATTGTGCAATACTTCCTAAATTAATATATTTTCAATTAGAAGCATTCGTTGCCAAAATAAAAATCAAAGCCAGAGGTGGAGCAATGAATAATGTTTCACTTGATGATCTTAAAAAATTATTAGTTGTCATTCCACCTCTCCCCGAACAACACCGCATCGTTGCTAAAATAGAAGAACTGTTCAGCAGTCTGGACAAGGGCATCGAAAACCTTAAGACCGCGCAGGCGCAACTGAAAACCTATCGACAGGCGGTGTTGAAATGGGCGTTTGAGGGGAAGTTGACGAAAACGAAAGATATTGATTGGGTTCAATTAGGTGAATTATGTATAAATGTTGAATATGGTTCTGCGTCAAAATCTAAAGAGACTGGTAAAATACCAGTTCTGAGAATGGGAAATATACAAAATGGTAGATTTGATTGGAGTGATTTAGTTTATTCTAATGATTCCGAAGAAATAGATAAATATTTATTAAAAAAGAATGATGTATTATTTAATAGAACAAATAGTCCAGAATGGGTTGGAAAAACAGCAATTTATAAAGGTGAAAGACCTGCTATATTTGCTGGATACTTAATAAGGATAAACTATAAAAAAGATATGATAAACCCTGATTATTTAACTTACTTTTTAAATTCTCATACAGCAAAAAAATATGGCAATTCTATTAAAAGTTTTGGTGTAAATCAATCTAATATTAATGGAACAAAATTAAAAACTTATCCGTTTCCTAAAACTTCTATTTCAGAACAACAAGCAATCGTCTCCGAAATCGAAACCCGGCTTTCTGTTTGCGATAAGTTGGAGGAGAGCATTACCCAAAGCCTGATGCAGTCGGAAGCGTTGCGGCAGAGCATTTTAAAGAAAGCATTTGAAGGGAAACTTGTACCGCAGGACTCGAATGACGAACCGGCGAGTGTATTGCTGGCGCGGATACGGGGGGAACGGGAGAAGAATGTCGCAGAGAATGGAAAAGGTAAAAAGAAAATAATTCCATAGCCCACAGTAACTATCATTTCAAGTAAAATTGTTGGATGACGAGGGAGGGGAATTGTCCCCAATTCCCGCGATGAACCGGACAAATGATGTGATAAAGCGAAATAGCGACAGATTTCTTAAGTGGTGTTGTGTTTATTAACCTATTTTGTCGTTACACCCGATTCGTCTTTATTAAAAAAGACGCTGTCGCGGGAGATGAGGACATCTCCCCTACCATCTGCCAATAATTTCGGAAATAAGGAATTATGCTCTTACAGAGCGTTAATATAAATCGTAAAACCACCCACGGCGTTGCCGTGGGCTATGGAATTTATAGATGAAGGAATTAACGAAAAGACCGGACAAATGATGTGATAAAGCGAAATAGCGACAGATTTCTTAAGTGGTGTTGTGTTTATTAACATCAATTATTTTTATACCAACCCCGATAGGGGTTAAACGTCTATAGAATTTGCTTTTAGATATATTTCGACCCCCTACGGGGTCGGAAGATATTTGTATTAATGAGTTCTATAGACGTGAGACTCCTAACGGAGTCAAGATTAATTTATGCTCATTTGTAAATGTGTATAAGGGTGATGGCGATGCCGTGGGCTATGGAATTAATATCTAATGTGTTACTTGAGACGACCCCAGCGGGGTCGAATAGTTGTAGAATAGGATTTCAAATAATAATCCTACCCCAGCGCGGGTCGCATATAAATAGGCAGATTACCGGTAATTATATGCGACCTACTCCGGGGTCGAAAATCTCATGATGAATTATTTTCTATAAATATGTGACTCCTCTGGAGTCAAAGTACAATGATATGGTGTATAAATATTTGAAATATAATTCCATAGCCCACAGCATCGCTGTGGGTTCGGATGCATAACAATTTTACGCCCTGTAGGGGCATAATTCCTCGGAAAAAAGGACTAAACATGACAAACGAAATTAATAATACATCCAGCATTATCAGCAAAGTCTGGAGTTTCTGCAATACCCTGCGCGACGATGGTGTTGGTTATGGCGATTACCTGGAACAGCTAACCTACCTGTTATTCCTGAAGATGGCGGATGAATTCAGCAAGCCGCCTTACAACCGCAAACTTCCTATACCACCGGCATACAACTGGGAAAGTCTGACAGCGAAACGGGGTGCGGAGTTGGAAGTGCATTACACCACATTACTCCGTGAATTATCCCATGCCAAAGGTGTTTTGGGGCAGATATTCTTTAAAAGCCAGAACAAAATTCAGGACCCGGCAAAGCTGTATAAATTGATTGATATGATAGACAGGGAGCAGTGGAGCACCATGGGTGCAGATATAAAAGGGAAGATATACGAAGGGTTACTGGAGAAAAACGCGGAAGATACCAAGAGCGGTGCCGGCCAGTATTTCACCCCGCGCGCGCTAATTCGCGCCATGGTGGAGTGCGTGCGTCCACAACCGATGAAGACCATCGCCGACCCGGCGTGCGGCACCGGTGGATTTTTTCTGGCGGCTTACGACTTTATAGCAAACCCGGCAAACTATACCCTGAACAAAGAAGAAAAAGAATTCCTGAAACATAAATGTTGTTATGGCAACGAAATAGTAGCCGGAACCCGCCGGATGGCGTTGATGAACCTGTTTCTCCACAATATCGGCGATTTTGAAACCGACAGTTTCATCTCCCCGGCGGACGCGTTGATATCCGACACCGGTTTGCGCGTAGATTATGTGCTTGCCAACCCGCCATTCGGTAAAAAAAGCAGCATGACCTTCACCAACGAAGAGGGCGAACAGGACAGCGAAGACCTGACATACAACCGGCAGGATTTTTGGGTAACCACCAGCAATAAACAGTTAAACTTCGTCCAGCATATCCGCACCCTGTTAAAGTCGGACGGACACGCGGCGGTGGTGCTGCCTGATAATGTACTTTTTGAAGGCGGCGCAGGTGAAACAGTGCGAAAGAAACTGATGGAAACCACCAACCTGCATACCATTTTAAGACTGCCTACCGGAGTATTTTATAAACAGGGTGTCAAGGCTAACGTGCTTTTCTTTGACAACCACCCGGCGGCAAAAGACCCGTGGACAAAAGAGATTTGGATATATGATTTCAGGACCAATATCCATTTTACCCTGAAGAAAAACCCGTTAAAGCTGGAAGACCTGGCAGATTTTATTGAGTGTTACCACCCGCAAAACATAAACAACAGAAAAGAGACATACCACCTGGAGAATAAACCGGAAGGAAAATGGCGGGTATTTAAATATGAAGATATTCTGGCGCGGGACAAAACCAGTTTGGATATAACTTGGATAAAAGATAAGAGCCTGACCGATTTAGACAACCTTCCCGACCCGGATATCCTGGCAAATGATATCATAGAAAATCTGGAAGCCGGGATAGAAAGTTTTAAAGAGATTTACAACGCAATTAAGTAAATATTAATAAACAGGACAAAGTATTATGTATCGCTGCGCTGCAGCTAAATATTATTTCTCACGTTGATTACTATTTATATGTCGCCGCGCTGCGGTTGGAAATAATGTCACATATCAATGTTGTTCTATTCAACAAACCAGCCGCAGCGCGGCGATATATTAATAGCAATAGCATTGTATATGAGAAATTAAAGCTGCAGAGCAGCGACACCTTTATTTGTTCGGACTTGGTTGCTAACAGACTTTATTACTCAACCACCTAATCCGCCGGCTTAATATCTCGCATTGATTCTATGGTGCTTACGAAGATGTTGCCTTTTTCCATTCGGAATGGTGGGGTGGCGGGCAGGTATGGGGTACCGAGGAAAGGTTTCAGCGTCCAGGCGAGTTGCGCGCCTACCAGGCAATATAGTATCAGCCAGGCGACAAGGACATTTTTTGTTTGATTATTTGCTTTTGGTTTTTCTTCGCCATCATCCATCGCCTGCATACTCATCAGACCTTCGGCAAGTATTTTCACCCCGAATGAGCCGGAGATGATGAATATTATGGTATGCATAATTTTCATAAAGTGGTAATTGTCGGTGACGACGGTGAATAGCATTGAAATAGGGGCAAACACTAACAAGATGATGCTGGTCCCTGCCAGTGCGAACAGCATCAGCGTCATTGATGGCAGAAAATGCAGTTTCATACCGATTGCCAGGTTGATGATGTATAGAGCAAATGCGCATACAAACAGAGTTAATAAGAATAGAAGCGGGATTTTCAGTGCTACCAGGAATGGCAGCATCCAACCACCGGCTTCTTTTAGTTGCGCGTCGGGAGCCAGTTCGATTTTAGTGTAGTTTTTCTCTTTGCTGATGCTAATAACCTGGTAGGCATCGGATGGATTTGTTGTGTTGAAACGAATGGTTGCGTCAGTAATTTTTGTAGAGATATCCATAGTGGTATAAACGGCTTTGTTTTCTGCCATCATGCCGGCAATGGTACCTTTGATAGCCGGAGTTTCCTTAGCCGTTAACTCAAAATCACTGAAGAAATAGTCCGGGTGGATTGACCGGAACGCCCCCATAACCGCGCCATATATCGCGCTGGATATAAGGAATAGCATGAGTAGCCGAATGCACAATTGGCGCAAATCTTTGCCTTCCCGCGCAGTGCGGTAAAGCGCGCTGCGATCTCGCAGCAACTCGTCGATCATCTGGAAAAGTTTCATCTTATTTCACTCCTTTTTCACCAGTCTAAATTTTGATATAAAACTTTAGACTATTTATTGCGATTTCTGTTTCATTCGGTTTGAATTATGCAAGTAATTGCAAAACCTCATTACTTATCGCTGTAGTAAAATTACTACATATAAAAATTATTTCAAACCCACTGAGGACATTATTTAACGCACTTGAGTGCTTGGTTATGAAAAACAGTGTATCCATGTATTGGATTTCGCAATAGCTTCAGAGTGCTTTAATTTATCTTCATTCGAGAGGTGGCAAGAGCGTCCCACTCGGAAAAAGAAAGAACTGGAAATAAATTTCAGTATCTTGCACCTTCTTTCGTAGCTAACGTCACTGAGACGGTGACGCCACGTTTGTGCTAAATCATTATTTAAAACCAGATGGGACAGTCGCCATCATGGCTTCGCCATTCTGTGTCAGTACCTGATTTACTCTCGAAAAACGTTAAACAACGATCTGTAATTGTCGAAAAATAGAGGTTTTGCAAGAGTCTGTTATAAAATCTGTTGTAAAATCATTCATATAGCTTTGACAAATCATAACTAATTTGCTAATCTGACAATATGAAAATGTGGCTATTCTGAAGTGTAGATGCACTTGATAAGGATGAACTGCTATGTTACGTTATTTGTTGCGCTTATTTTTAATTTTCATTTGTTTATATTCACTTGTTATGGGTGGATATACGCAAACGAGTTTTTCGCTGGTTAGCAGCACGCCATCTGCCAATGCTACTAATGTAGCTCCTGCTTCGTTAATCACATTACACTTTAATACCTCGGTTACACCTATGGGTCCGGTAATAGTTACACTTTTAGAGGCACCTGGCGGGATAGTTGCGGGTATCACATCTGTCAGTGGATCTGTAAATGAAATCATTACCTTTACCCCAACGACAACCTTACCAAATGGGCTAATTTCTGTTGATTACAGTGCAATACAGTCAACATCAGGGTTGATGCCGTTTCCGTCATCATTCACATTCAGGGTTGGCACTATCGACACAACGCGACCGGTATTAACTGGAAGCACGCCTTTGGCCGGTTCAACTAATGTGCCCATTACTACTTCGTCTATTTCACTCAATTTTTCAGAAGTGATGGATACAGTAAATTCATCTGTAACGCTGACAAGTGGAGCATCAACAATCCCTCTTATCAACACTTCTGTCGCGGGTACAACGCTAAATTATACTTTAGGTCTACCACTATTGCCAGGTACAACTTATACAATAAATTACCAGAATGCGCGTGATGTGGCAGGCAATACAGTGGGTGCCGTGGGGACATTTACATTCACTACTGTACCACCGCCAGCATTAACATTGTCATCGTCAGTACCGTTGAATGGTCAGCAAAACGTGTCATTGGCTACATCTATTTCATTATTATTTTCAAATCCGTTGAAAGCTGGTTCATCTGTGGCAATACAGGGTGGTGGTGAAAATGTTCCACTTATACAGAATATCACCGGTTCTACGCTAACCATTACTCCCCGGCATGTTTTGCGTCCTTCCACCATTTATACCATTAATATGAATGGTTTGCAGGATAATTATAATCAAGCTTTGAGTGGTGCAAAGACGATTGCTTTCACAACAGATACCGCGAATTTCAATGTTACTGTCACCCCGCCACGACTTATAATAGAAACTGAAACCACCGTTGGAATTACTTATAACTGTAAGAACCAAACAAGTTCGCCAATTACATTAAATAGCGATAATGCAGTATTTCTGGTAAATGGTGTTGTAACCGCGACAGTAGCTGCACCGTTATCACAATCGATTCCCGCTAATAGTAATGCGCAGATTGCAGCAACCGCACAGATTAGCGCAGCTATCCTGCAAGCGGCAAAGACGGCAAATACTACGGATATAGTGCTGCAGCGTACCTTCACCGAGGTGATTAGCGGGACGAAAGTTGTTATAGTATTGCATTTATATCCCGGCAGCTCGCTTGCTTCAGCTAATTCTATAATAGCCGTTTCAATTAATAAACCTTTAGAGCAATCTGTCATAGGTCAGCATGAAGAAGTATATCCTCATGCAATAATTAACGGTACTGGAAATGGCACCGTGGTAGGAACCTGGTATGTTGATAATAGTCCATTGGATACTTTTCAAACGACTATGTTTGCCGGTCAATCACTGGGAATTACCATGCGCCGTTCGTTACTTACTCAAAATCTTGGACAACATGAAATTCAACTTCGTCTTACCCAGCCAGTAAACTATAATTCAAAACCTGTACAATATCAGGTAGTACCTGCTAATTCCAGTGGACAGCAGGTTACTATATTATGTCCAATGCAAGGAGCTGTACTGGCACCTGACGAGGTGCGAACAGCATTTCGCTGGTTGCCGATTCCCGGGGCAGCAGGTTATGATATTGCTTTTGCTTATTCTAAAGATGCACTTGGATTTACAGGTACTGATAACCAGTATATGCGTTTAAATGATAAGTTAAACTGGCAAAAAGATGGAAGAAATGCGAAGGGTATTGTACTGCTGAAACATCTGTCTGCCGACAAAGTCATTTGGAGACCGGAATCAGGTGAATATGCGCAACTATTCGCTGATAATAAAGCTACTCTCTACTGGGCAGTGCGTGTGCGTTTTACTACAGATAAGGATGGTGACCCATCGACAACATCTATTCCGCAACGTTTGCATTTGTTGCCAGCACCGGCATCATTACAATTGGATAATCCGAAAGATAACGCTGTTATTGATTCATGCTTTCCTAAATTTACCTGGGCAGCCGGTTTGCCGCAATCTCTTTATAAATTTGCCATAATCGAGAATGATAGAATTGTTTTTATAGCCATGACCACTGACACACATTTTAATTTATACGATTACATGAATTTTCAGTTGCGACCTGGTGGATGCTATAGCTGGCAAGTAATGACCCTTGTACGTGGAAAAGGGATGACGGCAGTTTCTAAACAGCGTGTTTTCACTGTGAAAGAAAATGCTGTCAATGGGAAAATGAAAAGAATTATTGATTATATTAACGAAGGCAAGTTTAAAAAACTGAATAATATTCCGGATTTTTATCCAATTTTCCCTATATATCGAATGAATACTGCTTCTACAACAGATATAGCAGAGGTGAATAATGAATCAGGTACCATCAGGTTTACCCCGGTAAATGGTGCTGTTATTGACCTGCAGCAATTGAATATTTCCGGCGTTTTTCCTGTTTTGAAAGATCAGTGTATACAGTTGTTGTTGGATGATATTGATGTTACCACTGTTGCAGAAATAACAGAAAGCACCTATAAATTAACACCACCACAATCACTTGTAGCTGGCATGCATACGTTGACATTTATAGCAGTTGCGTCAGACGGAAGAATATTGCAAGAAAGCAGCAGTTTCACCGTCACAAATGTTCCAGAATCTACCCAATTGGAAGTCATCGGTGAACCAACGACCGACCAGCAACGTCAAAAGCTGCCTATCGCAATTCAAGTTAATGCAAATTGGAATGGCGATAATCAAAACCGTTCTGATAATAAGATATTGGTTAATTCAACTTTGAGCGGGGAACCACGCGGAAATATAATGCCAGGTACTTATTCTGCACTTAATTTTCAACTCAACAGTTCTAAAGAACAGCGATTACAAGTGAGTAGTTTGGCATTGGAAGCCGGTGCCGAGAATGGCAGACTCACTGGTAAAGTAGGAGATATTGGAGTTTCTGAAGGAATGTTTTCAATATCCGGTATTTCATCCCGTGCTTTTAGTGTCATGTCCGAGGCTGGAGTGATGAAGTTTACCGCTACTCATTCAATCGGCGCAGACCTGGGTCGAAAACTCAACTCGAAACCACCTGAAGTGCTGGTATTTACTGCTGAACCTGTTTCATTAAGTAATGGAAAGTCATTAAAGATGGTGTATGTTGACCAGAAACAATCTCCGCAACCGTATGATAATTTTACCGGTGAATCTAATTCACATGTTATTTCACTGATTGGTCAGGCTCCTATCAGTAAAACAGGATTCTCACTTCAGGGAGAATTAGCAAAAAGCGATGGTAATCAAGCTACAGCATTTGGCGATATCACCACAGATGGATTAGCTTTGACAATGGGTGTCAACGGACAAGTAAATGTATATAACTGCTCAGTAAATTATCGACAAGTTGATGCCAACTTCAACAGTCCCGCCAGCATATTATTAAACAATGACCTGGCAGGATGGGATTTTCGTGTTAGTCGTCCACTGGGGAAGTATTTGAATACTTCTCTTGCTTATTCTTCATTACAGAATTCCAGCAGTAGTTCAGCACCGTCTTCAGGTATTGCTTCACTGACGTGTGATGTCTCTATGAATTTGCCGGAAATACCATCAATAAACTTGCGAATGGCGCGTAATACAGCGAAAAGCGACCCGGCAATGATAAACGCGATGGCAACGAAAACCCGGGACGACAATTGGAGCATCAGTGCAAATTATCCAATAAAAATCTGGAATTTCAATCTCTGTTACAATCACTCATCATTAACTGACTTCTATGATGTAGCCGATATAAACACGGATACTCCGCGTGACCGCAAAAACGGAACATGGTCGTGCGGGGTTGACGTTCAACCTTTTTCTAAACTTCGTATGCGCGCTGATTGGGGGTTGAATGACGCCGCCTACGCATTTCGAAATTGGGAAACTAATATATTGTCTGATGGGAAAGATTATTCTCGCAACCTGCGTGTAGAAGCTCAATATACACCAATCCAGGCGTTGTCGCTTAATTGTTCATGGTCGCGCAATACATCAAATAGTGCTGCTAATCCAGGACGAAATGGTCAGGATAATTTTGATGCACAATTAAATTACAATTTAACGCCAAAATTTATTGGCAACCATAACATTACGCTTTCAGCCGGTTGGCGTAAAGCTCAATCCCTTGTTTCGTCGGTACATGGGTCTCCTGGTGAGTTTACGATACAATTATCGGACATGCTGTCATTTGACTTGTAGAGATGACTTCGGTCATGTATATCTACCATACATTAATATAAAAAATCCCCCTATCACTATTGGAGGCAAATCTAACGTGATGGGGGGATATGAGCATCAACTTTCTGTTAATGATTATTTAACGTGAATAATCAGTAAGTTTAGGACCTTTACCTATGTAGGTTAGTGAATAGGTTACCTCTGGACGGCGCATAACAGCATCCATCATTACAGGCTGATTCCACCAGTGCACTTTTGTATATGTCTTTTGTACTTTATTTACCGGTGAATCAATTATTTCCGCGTTGCCAGCTTGAGCATTATTAATGTCTGAATTGCTAGCATTTGGTGCTGTGTGGGTTACATTAATTACGACGCTAGTGATAATCCAGTGCGGTGATATATAATCTGATACGAATAACTCATCATCCGCTCTGAAACCTTGCGTAGATATCCCTGTATGAGTTACCAGAAGTGTTGTGTCCAATCCAGTATTGTCACTCAATAGACCATATTTATCTAAAGAGTAATAACTCGCTGGATGACCATCAAAGCCAAAAGTGGCATCGTAAGAAATTTTCGACTGGGCCTTATTAGCTGGCTTTGATATTTTAAGATCATCCCAATCTTTTATTATCAACCGAATTTCCAGTTCTTTATCTTTTTCAAATTCCGGTGTGATATCCAATTTTCTTACTCGTGAGGTTTTGTTATCACATTGCACTTTTACTGATATTTGTTTAGTTCCCGCGAAAGGTCTCAACCCTTCAGCAGCATTTAAAGAAACTGTTGGGATGCGTACCTTTACACCTGACTCGGGAGACCAGTTTACCCCACTCACAGTCATGCTGAAGGAGCCTCGATCGTCTTCAAAAATAACATTACCTGTAGTAGTATTTGGAATCCCGGTGACATCCAAAACAATTTCATCACCACTAACACCTATATTTGGTGTAAAGCTTTGAATAGCCGGAACATTTGGCAGGTACCAGATAGGTTTCGAGTTTGAGTTGTCAGTACCACCAATAATTGGACGTTCAATGTTTACTGAGCCAAGCACATAAGCATCATAAGCATAAGTTGGTACAACAACAGTCATGGATGTTGTAGAGATAATATGCGCTGGAACTGACCCTAAAACTGTTGTATCCTTTTTAAAAGCTACGCGATCGCCATTTTTAAAGTTTTTACCAGTTAAAGTTATTGTAGTGCCAGCCAATACCTCAGGATTGAGATCGGTTAAGATCGGCTTATCACCGAGTGTTGGCACAGGTTGTGCATTGTCCAGCCGACGTATATCGGCAAGACGCATTGTCTGGTTAGCTGCGCGCCTGTTTTTTAAAGATAGTTGCTGAGTGGCAAGCGTTGTGCTGATTTGCGCTTTAGCAGCAATACGCGCACGATTTAATTCATCTAATTTAGCTTTTACAGCATTGTTTTGCACAGAACTTATTGCTGATATCTGGGCAGGAGTGAGTTTCGCAACACCCTGAATCGGTAACGCAACATTGGACCGGGTAATAGTGACTTTGCCGGTAATTTTCTTTGTTGCACCTGATAGTTCAAGTGAAAACGGACCATTTTTAAAGTCTGAATCCTTTATTTCCTGAACAAATGTAACAGGTGACGCTGCTCGTTTAACGCCAGTTGCCTGTACTTTGCCGTTTTTATCCATTATTGTAGTAACAAGTGAACCTCCCTGCCAGGTTAGTTCGATTTTAACATAACCTGAAATAGTCAAGCCAAGGGGAATGGCTGTTTTCCCATTCTCTTCAAGAGTGAAAGCTTGTGGCGCGGCTGTAGTGATAAGTGGTACTGCCGCCTGAGAAATTAACGCTATCATACTTAACAGTATAAGCATTAAAGTGGTGATTTTTTGAAACATGGTTTCTCCTTTACATACAATGCGACTTTGTATACAAATCTTTAAAATAAAATCGTTATTTTAATAATACTATCAGCTGTATTCTGGTATGTCAATACAGTTAGTCATTTTGTTGTTATAAAAAATATTTTGTTATATCAATTTTTATTCAATAATTATCTTGTGTTATTAAAAATTGCATTTATTGCAGGAGATAGTAATAACAAACGGAAAAGTTCATTATAGAAATTTTGTCGGGGAGATTATTATGAAATATCGTGGTGTGGCATATTATCCGGAATATTGGCCGGAGGAACGGTGGGCGGAAGATATTCGCCTGATGCGGGAAGCGCGTATAAATATGGTGAGGGTAGGGGAGTTCGCCTGGACGGCGATGGAGCCGTCAGAGGGGAATTTTACTCTGGAATGGCTGCATAGATTAGTGAAGCAGATGGGTGACGCGGGGATTAGTGTGATGCTATGTACGCCTACCGCTACACCGCCGGCATGGCTTGCCGACCAATACCCCCATGCGATTTTGATGCAGCTTAACGGCGGACGGATGGAACATGGCAGACGTCGGCATTATTGCCCGACCAGCCAGGTTTTTCGCGCACACTCGAGGCGAATTACCGATGTTATGAGTCGCGAGTTCTCCCGTTATTCAAATGTGTTGTGGCAACTTGATAACGAACTTGGGCCGGAAAGCGGCGGGTGTTATTGCGATAATTGCCAGGCGCAGTATCGGCTATGGCTGCAAAAGAAATATGGATCATTGGATGAACTTAATCGCCGCTGGGGGACCAGATTCTGGAGCGTTGACTATACCGATTGGGGACAGGTACGGTTGGCATATGGCGATATGTATTCGTCAATGAAGCTGGATACCCAGCGATTCCGTTCGGATAGTTTTGTCGATTTCGCGCGGGAACAAACGGATATAATTCGCAAAAATCATCAATCCGCAGTAGTAACTACCAATGGCATGGGTCCGATATTTGACCCGATTAATTATTATGAGCTGTTTGCGGAGTTGGATTTTGCCCCGGATGACCTTTATTTCGATATCGCAACCATGGACGGCAACGCCATGGCGATGGATATTTACCGGAATTATAAAAAAGATACTCCGTTCTGGATTACCGAAACCGGCAGTGGAGCCTTGTCCGCTGATAAATGTCCCACCGCCGGGCAGGTACGATGTTGGGCATTCTCCGCATTAGCGCGAGGGTGTGAGGGATATAACATTTTCCGCTGGCGCACCTGCCTGTCCGGGCAGGAACAGGAATTGCAGGGGGTTATCGAATATAGTGGGAAACCGCGAAGACGATACCTAACGGTGAAGAATCTTTACACCGAACTGGAATCATTATGGTCGCAATTCGAATCTGCACCGCTGCCGGTTTGCGAAGTTGCCATCATTAATGATTATCAGTCGTTGTGGGCTTACCAGGCATCGCGGATAAATAATCATGTCAAATATGTTCAACGTTTTCATGAGGTTTACAAGGCATTTTATGACCGCAATATACAGGTGGATGTAATTCCGCCAGACCGTGATTTGAGTAGTTATAAAGTAGTTGTTTTGCCGTCGATGGTGATGGTAACTGATGAGTTCGCGCAAAAATTGCGAGAGTTTGTACAGGCAGGTGGCACAGTATTCTCGATGCCGCAATTGGCATGGCGCGATGATAATAATAATTACCTGCCTGCGTGTGCGCCGGGTGGTATGAGTGATATTTTCGGTTTTCATGCCGAAGGCGGCATGTATCTTCGTAATTTTACCGGTCCAGACCAGGCATTATGGGTCCCCAAAGAAAACTTTGCTGACGAAACCCCGGGAGTAAAAGCGCAGTTAGCTGGCATTGATGTGAGTGATGCAGTTAATTCATGGATGGAAGATATCGAGTTGGATGGTGGTACTGCGTTGGGGAAATTTACCGACAATGATTTTGTGGATTCACCGGTTATTGTGAAAAATAACTTTGGGAAGGGTACGACATTATATACTGCCGCATTTCCGAGTGTATCATTACTGGGTAAATTAATTGATGAAACCCTTGCCATTGCGGGGATAGCAGCCGGAATCGATACGCCGGAATACGTCGAAGTGCTGAATCGCGGCGAATATACCTTCATCATCAATCATCGTGCCGAACCTGTAGCTGTATCAATGCCGGCCGGCAAGGTAATAATCGGCGAGTATAAAGATGGTAAGGTTATCTTAGGTGCACATGATTTGTGCTTGATGAGAAATATGTAGTAAATAATTCTTAATACTGAACAAGAAACCGGATACTATGTTACATGGTGTCCGGTTTTCTTTGTTTTACATCGATTAATAGGATTAAATGGATATTACTTTTTATGAAAACTTTTACAGTAATCAATGCTGCTGGATACGTGAAAATCATACACATAATGAGGTTAGTGATATATCGATTTTCGAAATGATAATCACCATGTTTAGCAGGTTGTTGTCTATAATTGTATCAGGTACAAAAAGTCATGAAAATTACTATTATTTTCGTATGAAAAATGTGTATAATATGCTCATATCTATTAGACTTGTCCAGAAATAAGGAATGAGTAGATTTTGAGGCTATTTTTTCGTCAGACAATGCGTTTATTTTACACTTTATCTGGATTGATAAACGTAAAATAAACAACGCTGTATGGCGGAAAAAGAGTTCAAAAGATGCCATTATTTATTTCTGGAGATGTCTATAATTGTTGAGTTTTATAATGACTTCTGAATGTAATTATATTTTAGGCGATAAAGTAATATCTGCTGTTTCCACCACGCTGATGCCATCGCTTGCTAAATTGCGGGATGATGTGTTGAAGATGCATCAAGGTCCACAACCGAGTATGGTGGAAAATATTTATAGCGATGCCCGGTCGTGGGCGGCACATTCTGCTGATGAAGATTGGCTATTGTGGCGGGGACGTCGCACCTTTGAACGATTGCGGAATATGACGGTTACTGCAAATGCTGATGAACTGATTGTCGGCTTGCCCGCTTTTCGACATCCAACCGAAAATGACCAGATTTTTATTGAAGAAGCTAAAAAAATATTGGCAACTATGCCACCGTTCCCCGGTGGCGATACCGGTCATTTTCATCCTGATTATGAGAAGTTGTTCAGTATTGGCATCCGCGGTATCCGCCAGCAAATAGAAGAATTCCGCAAAATAAATACTGACACAGAATCACAAAACTTTTATGACTCCTGCAATCTTGCAATTTATGGGTTGACGTCGTATATTAAAAAAACAGAGATAATCTGCCGTGAAAATGCGGAAGCCGGTAAAGATGGCAATTGGGATGAATTGGCGGATATCTGTGAATGGGTGGCATCCGAACCGCCACGTACCTTTAAAGAAGCAATTCAACTTATGTTTTTCGCGACCATTGCCTTGTGGATTGGCGAAGATCATTATCTTACCACCCCCGGACGCATTGACCAGACATTGTGGCGATTTTATGCTGCTGATATAAAAGCAGATAGAATTACCCCACAGGTCGCTCTTGACCTGATTTGTGCTTTATACATTCATCTAAACAGGTTATTGTGGCCGGGTTCCGCTGTATCTGTTATTGTCGGCGGTCGCGATCCTGATGGCAACGCAGTGGTTAACGACCTGACATACCTGGCATTGGCTGCCCGCCGTTTGACCCACCTGGTATACCCGACAGTTGCAATTGCCTGGCATACAGAAATCCCTGATGAGTTAATGAATTATGGATGTGAAATACTCGCATCCGGCATTGGCGACCCGGCGTTTTTCAATGACGAAATCATCGCGCAGGGTCTTCGCACTCACGGGGTATCGGTGCCGGACAGTTATAATTATATGAACTCAACATGTGTGGAAATAAAGGTTTGCGGCGCGTCAAATATGTGGGTTGCTTCGCCATATTTCAATTGCCCGCAATCATTGTTGGATGTGATGGCGCAGATTGCCGGGAGTGAAATTCGCGAACCGAAAGATTTTAGTGAATTATCAGAAAAAGTGCGTGTAAACCTGGCTGCGAAAGTTGAAAAAGCAGCACAGGATTATGACGACCAGTGGAAATTGCGCGCGGATAGGGCTTGCTTTCCGTTAGCCAGTTGCTTCATCAGCGACTGCCTTGCCACGGGTCGCGATTTTGACCGGGGTGGCGCACGGTACAACTGGGTAGAGAACTCTTTTGTCGGGTTGGCAAATCTTGCCGATAGCATGATGGCGATTAAGGAACTGGTTTATGACAAAAAAGAAATTAGCCTGGCAGAGTTTTATGAGATATTGAAAGCTGATTTTGCAGATAATGAAGTGTTGCGAAAGCGAATTCGTGGTCGATTGCCTGCCTATGGCAACGATGATGATCGCGTCGACGCATTAGCAAATGAATGGGCGACATTTATCATGGATACATCGGAAAGCCAGATGGTAGGCGGTCATCCTTACGTGCCGGGATTTTTCTGCTGGGTAATGCACGGCGTATTGGGTAGCCAGACAATGGCAACGCCAGATGGCAGATACGCAGGTCAACCACTTGCCGACGGGGCAGGGGCAGCACAGGGACGCGAGTTAGTAGGACCAACCGCATCAGTGTTATCCAGCACAAAATGGTGCCAGCAGCGCGCATTGGGCGGAGCGGTGCATAACGCCAAGTTCCCGAAAACATTGGTGAAAACGGCACATGGCAAAATAGCACTGAAGAATGTAATAACCACCTTCCTGTTGCGCGGCGGATTTGAAATTCAGGTTAATGTAGTAGATGCCGATGTCCTTCGAAAAGCGCAGGCACACCCGGAAGAATACGCGGATTTAGTGGTAAGGGTAGCAGGATACTCCGACTATTTTATCCATCTCAGCAAGATTATGCAGGATGAGGTAATTACCCGAACAGAACATGAGTTGTAAAGTGGAAATTAAATTCACATCGATGGGCAGGATGGGGAGGATATTTTTAATTAAAAATTAAAAATTAAAAATTAAATTTTTTTTACCACGATATAATAATCGGGTTAAAGAAAAATCATTTAATCATACAAAATCATTCTAATCTGTGGTTCAGATGGTTGAAATTAATTTACATCGATGGACAGGATGGGGAGGATATGTGTTTTGCTTCGCAAAATAAAAATTCTGTTAATCCTGTTAATCTTGTCAAAATAAAAAAAAGAGGTTTTTATGAAGTATCGTCCTTTAGGGAAGACTGGTTTGCAGGTTTCTGCATTGGCAATGGGTTGTATGCGGTTACCGGAAAATAATCCTGAGTATGCCGCTCAGGTAGTTGACGCTGCCATTGTTGCAGGTGTCAATTATTTTGAAACTACTCGCTGGTACATTAACGGCAAATGCCAGCATCTTACTGGGCCTGGCCTGAAAGGGCGTAGTCGCGGGATTATCGTATCTGGCAAGGCTGGCATTAACGCAGAAACCACCGCTGACAGTTATCGAAAAGAGATTGATCTGCAGATGGAGATTCTGGGTGTTGATTATCTGGAGTTTTTCCAGGTTGGATGGTTCAGCCTTGATCGGCTGGATATGCTGACGCAAAAGGGGGGAGCGTTAGATGCTCTTAACCAGGCGCGGAGTGAAGGCATTATCGGTCATATCGGTTTTACCGGTCATGACAAACCGGAGAATTTCACCAAGTTAATAGAAACCGGCATTTTTGACAGTCTGACAATTCCGTATAACGTACTTAATCGAGCATACGCGCCAACCATCAAACGCGCAGGCGAATTGGGTGTAGGAGTAATCGCTATGTGTCCGGTGGCAGGCGGTATGCTTTCCAGCCCGGCATCGCAATTGCAGCAGCTAATCCCCGGTGGGGCACAAACTACCGCTGATGCCGCATTGCAGTTCGTTATGGCAAATCCTGATGTTAGTTGCGCCTGTTCCGGCATGAATACCTTGGAAATGCTGCAGGAAAATGTAGCAACTACAGAAGCATTTGAAGGTGCCAGTGCAGAAGACCACGCCCGTATGGACCGGATACTTGATGAGTTTCATTCAATTGGTGAACAGTTTTGTACCAGTTGCGGCTATTGCATGGATTGCCCTGAAGGCGTAGATATCCCGAATAACTTTCGCATCTACAACATGGCAAAGGTGTATGGGCTGAATGACTGGGCACGGGCTGAATATGCGAAGATGGAAGCCGGCAAACGCGCGTCAGCCTGTATCAGTTGCGGCACCTGTACCCCAAAATGTCCAAATACCTTGCCAATTATAGAACAACTTGCAGAGGTGAATAAGGCACTGGGGTAGTTGTTAATTACGAATTACGAATTTTTTACATCGATGGACAGGATGGGTAAGATATGTTTTACTTCGCAAAATTCAAATCATGTTAATCATGTCAAAAATTGTATTAATAATCATTTTATCATGTCAAAATAAGGATATATTATGCAAAACATTCCGTATTTACAGAAAAAAGATGGGGTTACCCAATTGATTGTCGATGAAAAACCGATGATTTTGTTGGCGGGTGAACTGCACAACTCCAGCGGGTCTAATGTCGCATATTTTGAAAATGCGCTTGAACGTGTTGTTGCTTCGAATTGCAATGCAGTAATCGCGCCGGTATCATGGGAATTGTTGGAACCTGTAGAAGGTAACTACGATTTTTCGCTGGTTGATGGTATGCTGAATGCTGCCCGCCGTCGCGGTTTGCGGTTGGTATTGATATGGTTCGGCACCTGGAAAAACGCGATGTCGACGTATGCGCCAGCGTGGGTGAAGAAAGATGTCGTACGTTTCCCACGTGCAGAAAATTCCCCGGGAAAAGCATGCCATACGATATCGCCATTGGCGTATGAAGCATGCCGTTGTGATGCCCGCGCCTTTGCCGCGTTGATGCGACACCTGAAGTCTGTCGATGAGAATGAACGGACAGTGGTGATGATGCAGGTGGAGAATGAGGCCGGTTTGATGGGGTCTCCACGTGATTATTCGCCATTGGCAGAAAAGGCATTTGCAAGTTTAGTACCGGAATCGCTGATGAATTATCTGCAGAATAATGTTGCAAACCTGATGCCGGAGTTGAAAGCTAATTGGGCAAAATCAGGAAATATAATGTCAGGAACATGGCATGAAATATTCGGCACTGATGCGCCGGAAGTATTCATGGCATGGCATGTGGCAACATTCATTAATGAAATAGCAAAGGCGGGAATTGCTGAATATTCGCTGCCGATGTTCGCGAATGCCTGGCTGGTACAGGACCAAGGTCAACAACCGGGATCATATCCATGTGGTGGACCGGTGGCAAAGATGATGGATATCTGGCGCGCCGCCGCGCCGCAGATTGATGCGTTAGCACCGGATATTTACCTGCCGGATTTCCAGTCGGTGTGCGCTGAATACTCGCAAAATGGCAACCCGCTCATTATACCGGAAGCGCAGAAACCATGCGGTTATGCCAATGTTTTTTCGGCAGTGGCAAAGTATAATGCTATCTGTTTCGCGCCTTTCGGTATCGACAGTATCGAACACCCGGAAGTATTGGCGGAGAGCTATTCGGCATTAACTGATATGATGCCGCTGGTGACGCAATACCAGGGAACTGGCTGTATGGTCGGATTTGCGCAGGAGAATGTAACCCGGGTACAAAGTCCAAATGGTGCCTGGGTGCAAGAAATTACCAAGCCGGTACATGTTGATGTCGGCGGATACCATTTAACGATAAATTTCCAATCTGGTCAGTCAGGCTTGGATTCTATTGGCCGCGGTTTAATAATAGCGGTATCGGACATCGAGTATTACATCGCCGCCGCCGGATGCACCATATCATGGCATCCCAAAGCAGACGACCGCAGAACAGCAGAGTTCATCTCGGTAGATGAAGGCTGTTTCGTAAACGGTAAATGGCAGCATTACCGTCGTCTAAACGGCGATGAAGCATACGGAGAATTCCAGTGTTTCAACAATAAATTATCCATGCGCAAGGTTGTGCTGCATAGTTTTTGATGAATGATTAATAATCTATTTTTTTTTTACAAAGAAATCCATAAATAATTTCAAAAGAAATATAAAGAAATCACATGTTTAAAAATTACTTAATAGTTGAAGAATACAACTTAAAATCGATAGATTATATTGGTGAGCAATATGACACTCTTGAGTTAAAAAATTCTATTGGTATAGAAGTTGATGAATTAGAGATGAAAGAAGCGCTTTTACGAATATCAGGAATTAGTAGAATAAAAACTTTACATGTTTTATATAATTCAAAGGTTAAAAATCTGTTATTTATTGAAGCTTTACCTGAATTAGAAACTATTAATTTAAGTGGACGAAAGTTTATAACATTAGATGGTGTGGAATGGTTTAAAAAAGGTAAAAGTATTGTTATTGAAACTAATAACAATCGAAAACGCAGTATTGCTAAGATTGCTGATACAAAAATTAATCATCTTTACCTACAATGGGCAAAACCTGAAGATTTTGAAGTTATAAGCCGTTGTAATTATATCAATTCAATGACACTTACAAAATGTCCAAGGATAACATTTAGTAATTGGCAAAATTTACCAATTACAGATATGATGGTCGTGAGTAGTGCTATTGATAATATTTCTGATACTGCAACTGTGGCTACTCTTAAAAGATTAACTTTAGCTTGTCGTAATCTCGAACGATTTACAGGTGACAATGGAATGATAACCTTGATGATTATAATGAATTGTCACAAGCTTGATTTTCGTACCATTAATACATTTAGCAATATAAAGCATCTCATAATACATGATATAAAGAATGTTATTTATTTCTCGTCTTTTAAAGAATTACCTCTATTAAATACATTGTCATTCGTTAACTGTAAAATAGATTTTGATTTAATGGATTTAAAAAGTACTGCACCAGATTTAGAAGAAATATGGATACAAGGTACTATAAATAAGGACGAAGCAAAAAAAATCAGTTTAATGAATCGCGATGTTTTGATTAGAAATGGTGTATGGCAGTTTATGAATGGTGTATATAGCAAGGTAGCTGAGTCTGAATTGATGAAAGCTATTAGAGAAAATTATCGTAAAGTAAAATAATTAAGTAAGTTCAATTTTATTTTAATATTGTAAAAAAAGACCCGCATTTATGCGGGTCTTTCTGTAAACCGAAAACTGTAAACTTAAAACTAAATAGTTGTTTCTTCATCAGTAGTAGTAATTTCATCAACCTT